>NZ_JAMPKJ010000116.1 GCF_039962115.1 Funiculus sociatus GB2-C1
CTAGTTGTCAAAATCACCGCTTGCCGAGGCAAATAAATAACCACTGCAAAGTGTAAAAACGAAAGTATTTTTAGTTTATATATTTACCCTTTCACTACATATTTACCACCACCAATATCGGAGTCCATCAATTTTCGTCAAGTATAGGCATCCGAGCGCATAAGCTATACATCAAAGGGATAGAAGGTATATCGGAGGGAGAAACCATGCGCCGTCCAGGTAATTCTTCCATTGTGTCAAATAACTTGCAACCATTAGCATAAGAATATTCTTTGAATACTTCTAGATTTAGCTTAGCTTCTAATACTGCTGTAATAATTTCTCCAGTACCCCATTGAAATTCATGGGACGGATAGGGATTACGAAAGTTTTCGATTCCCTTTTCATAAACCCAAGGTGTTAGCCCGCCAGCCGATTGTGCTACGTAATCGATGATGCCATCTGACCAAGTCAATGGTTTACCGTCAGTAAAATAGGGATATTTGAGCATCCATCCTTCATCAAACATCATGGCAACTGGATGGAATTCAACTACAACTAATCGCCCGTTTGGTTTTAGTATGGAAGCGATCCCTTTTGCCCATAAATCGATATTAGATAGCCAACAAATTGCGCCGTAAGAGCAAAATGCTATATCAAAACGTTTGTTCGTTTTTGCTGTTTCTGCTAGCCAATCGTAAACATCATAACGATGGAATGTTGCATGAATGCCAGATGTTTGTGATAGCTTTTGAGCAAATTCAATTGCTTCATCACTGATATCTACGCCAGTTACTTTAGCACCCAGTTGTGCCAAACTTAAGGTATCCTGACCTGCGTTGCATTGGAGATGAACTAAGGATAAGCCAGCGATGTCACCTAGCAGTTCCTTTTCTTCTGGAAAGAGGGTACTGCCACCTGCTTTGAAAAACTTCGCTTGGTCGCTTTTATGACTGTTGTGCGCTTTAGTCGCTTCGTTCCAAGATAAGCGGTTCTCTTGGTGTAGTTGGTTTCTATTAGGTACGTCTGCCATGATGTTTGCTTGGATGCTTCTCGGTTGCTGTTGGGATTGGTCAATATTAAAGGTTTTAAGTCATACAAACTTAGCTTTGTTACATAAAGTAAATGGGATTTTTGCTACATCGTGCCATTTATAGTAGAGTTGAGATTTGATATCTTCCCAGGTAATTTTAGAATCGAGATTAGGTTGTGTACAAACTAATGAAGTTTGCAAATACAATGTTAAAGCCTTTTCAGGCTAAATGTCGAATAACAGATTATTTGTCGTCTTAACAACTTGTTATCGTTGAACGTTCCTATCGCTATCAAAGCCTAAATATATTTGGATGAAGAAAAGCTGGAGTTAAAACAATTATGGCTTTAAATAGGCATTTCTACCAAAGTGTTACTTAGCCCAAAAACCCTATTGTAAAAGATTTGAAAGGTTTTTTGATGAACGACACCAATGTGTTATCTGACAACTGAGGATTAATCGCGAGAGGATTAATCGCGATATGTCTCAACGGGGCATTTAAAAATATCTGGTTATGTGCCAGCATTTTAAAAAACTCTGGTTAACTATTACCTTCAAAGCTTCAAATAGAGTTCAGATAAATGTGCAGTTTCTTGATTGCCCAAAGTGAAGCTAGTCCAGCTAAGCAAAAAAACAAAGCGAATATTAATGTTCTAACGTTCCTTCGTAGGCAGATGTGTAAGCTAGAAAGGTTCCATCGAAGTAGCAAGCTAATATAGCCAATCCGTCATAAGCCGCTATAGCGGTTCTCGGTTGTGTGAGGTAGAATCTCAAAATTAGAAAGCTTGATAAGACTGGATTTTGGTATACCTTACTCGTATAAGAACCGCTATAATTAGCTGAAAACTTTATTTACAGGGAGCCTAAATTCGGGGCAACAATGAATGATGAGATTACCTAGTATGATTGCAAATTGTCCATAGATTTGATTGACGAAGGAAACCCAACATCCACTTCTATTAAAATCCCAGCCTTTTAGACCCACTAAGCCCACCAACTCTATTGTCTTGAGACAGTTGTTGGTTTTAGGTTATGTCACTTTGAGTTGTGAAATGCCAACAATTCAGAACACCGACTTTTTTAAGGGGTTTGTGTTCTCTCGTTCACGAATCAGATAGAACTGCTATAGTTAAAACGCTCAATAGAAGAAGATATTGGGTTGCCTATGTAATTAAGAATTAGTTGTTTCTCAGCCACTCAAGCAACTCTTTATCGAATAGCTCTGGTTCTTCAAACTGAGGCGCATGACCGCTCTTTTCAAATATGCGGATAGTCAGATTACTGAACTTGTCTCTTACTCCTTCCCACATATACGGTGGTGGAACGAGGTAATCATAGCGACCTAGAGCAAGGAGTACAGGCGCTTGTAACTTATCTAAGTTCTCGGTAATATCTATGTCTCGAAAAACCTCGCCCCATACATAATCAAACATCGCCATATTGACTTCTACACCCTCCCAGAGTTTTGTTGCGTCATAGTTGTAGTCAAACCAACTTTTAGGCCCCATAAGAAGACAATAAGTAATAAAAGCTTTCGCAGGTGCAGCTTCCATTTCTTGAGACAGCCTACTTAAGTTTTTAGCAAGCGCTGCTTTACGCTCAGGGCAAACAGAGTCATTCAAATATCGTTGAGCAGCTTCATGCCCTTCATGCGAGTAATTCGGGCCTACACACATCATTACCAGATGAGATACATGGGACTGATATTTCTTGGCATACTCCAGTGCCATAAAGGCATGACCTGAATGACCAATAACAATAATCTTGTCAAATCCTAACTCTTTCCTAACCAGTTCAATATCATCAACCAGTGAGTCTAACTGGAACAAAGAGGTGTCTTTTGAATCATAAGGAGGTGAGAAACCTCGATGATCGACAAAGACCAACTTTAAATGGTTACGAAGATTTTTAGAAAACGTTCTTGAGTAATACAATGAACTTCCAACCACGATAGTAGGAGTCCCGTTACCCTCAACAACATATTGGAGCTTAAAACCATTTGAATACACATAGCCTGTTAGAGACATATTCTTACCTCAGCTTTTATCCCGGAACAGCAGGCACCTCTCGGAGCAAGTCGGGTTCGTTGTGTACAAACGTAATTTGCAATGTCCCTACTAGCTCTTTCTGTTTCAGCGTCGATTCGTTAGCAGGCATGAGTTGCTCCAGGCTCTCTTGGCTCAAATGCAAACCTGTCTGGAGCACAGAGGCAGCGAGTCTGTCCAAGTTGGTGCTTGGCACCTCAAAGTTGATACAAATTAAGATGTTCGAGAAAAGGTGGAAATCAGTAATCCAGGCTCCTGCTTTGCTAATCGCCTCACTCACACGAGCCGTCATACCAATCCGTTCGGCTTTGGTGAACCCATCCAAGCGTAGAAACTGTGGCTCAAACATAGGCTAACCTCTCAAATGAATCAGCTCCACTATAGAGGAGTGACAAGAGAGCTGTCTTCATCCTGCAAGTTCACCTATTTGGGTGAGATAAGACAACACTCATTGCGACGTATGGCATACGGCTTCAATGTTATGAGCGTCCGGATCTAAAACGAACGCTCCATAGTCGCCGGGAGCGGGAGCAAGCATCAAACTTAAGAATGGTGCAATATCTCAGTATCTAATCGTTTGCCAAAACCAATGGTCTTTAAGTTTAACAACTCCAATCCCATATGAATCCTCAGCGCGAAATTGGGAGATATCTTTATTATCTGACCTGTAAATAAAATTATCAGCTCCATCTCCAAATCCATAAGTCCGTTGCAGAAATTGAATTATTTTTGCCTCTCCTTCTTTAGTAATTTTGATGCTTCCCCTGTAGTTTTTCATACCCCTATTTGCCAGATAGCTATATTTGCAGGGAAGCTCAACAGACCCATAAACATTAGGAACCAACTTTCCTGAATCTACTAAAGCTACTACCGCTTCAAAATCGGCTGATTTTGAATTGAAGTTTATCGGTGTAATATAAGGAGTTTCGCTAAAAAAGACAGCTAAGCAAATTGCTGAACTAATTCCCCAAGGAATTAAAGCTTTTTTTATTTCCTGGGCTTTGATTTCCTTGAAAAAAGAGCGGTTGAGTCCTATTAAGGCAACTCCCGGCTTCAAGAAAGTATATGTTTTTGGGAAAAAGGACTGGGTTCCACCTAAAATAGGAGAGATAAGAATACATAAAACTACTGCCCAAACTACAGAATGCAATATACCTAAAATAATTTTTCGAGATGAATTGTTATCTGAATGAATTGACCACCAAGACGGCCATAAGCAGAGAAAAACAAAAAATAAATAAAAATCTCCCAAAAGCAGCAAAGATTTTAGGTGCCATTGGCTTAGCCACTCAACCCATTGGCAGCGGAAAAACTCAGGCAGTAATATTAACAAGCCGATGACCGCGACTATTAGAGAGAATATTTTAATTTTAGTAGTCAAAAATGACTGCTGATTGGATGCACCACCGGGACTATTATTCATGGTTTAGACTGACATTAAAAGATAAAGGTATCCAGAATAACCTTATGTTAGATTTTTAAAATTCTCTAACTGTTCAAAATCAACAAATTTCAACTTGCCTTTTCCCCAAGCCTATTGTGAACCCCAACTAAAATCTCTCTAACTGTCCATCAAACGCCTTATTAAGCCGCTAAAATCGCCCCTTTTGCTCCTTAATCGCTCCCTAGTAAAAATTCAGCGATATCATCCTTTTTGGACTGCCTTCATTCTCATAATTATGCTATTTATTATTATTAAATCAGCCGTTCCAAGAAACAATCCTAAAAACAAATAGCTTTGCCAGCGACTGTCATCTTCTTGAGCGCTAAAAGATGTTTGATTGGGGTCTTTTATAAAGTTATTAATCTCAGTAGGTAGGGAGGCTGTATTCCAACTCGGCCCATAGAATCCAGTCGGAAGGGAAACTTCTCCCCTCTCGGTTTTTAAACGGGTATAATAATTGGTTTTTTTAGAGGAATAAGAGTAGCTTTCTAAGGATGCTGATTTTAATTCTTTTACGGAGAAGCTGCGAACCTGTTCTTTATTAAATGGCCCAGTGAGCGTTTTCAATTCACAGTTGCCTTGATTGGAGTTTAGTCGCTGACAATTAAATGTGGTAAAAGTTGTAGGAAAAGCCAAAAGAATTACTGCCAGCCCTACAACATTAAAGGTCAACAACAATCCCAGGTGAATGAAAAAATCGCTGGCTTTGTTCAGTTTCATTGTCCGGTTATTTATAGTTTGCTTTCAGAGGGTAAATACGAACGTCCAGCTTCCCTGAACTCTGCGGTGAACTTTTTGGAAAAAGAACTGCATTGAGAAGCTTTTACCGCTGCCTTGGGTGTGCCAGAATACTCCGAGTTTTCCTTGGTTTTCTCGGATGTTTTGTACGGCTTCTAAGCAATTATTGACACCGAGGTACTGGTGATTTTTGGCTACGAGTTTGATTAAGCCGCCTTGTTCCTCGCTAAATAGAGTGAAGTTTTCGACAATATCTAAGAGTTTGGAGCAAGACTGCCTTTGACGGAGGCTGCTGCTAGACGGAGTGCTTTCAACTCGGCGTAATCGTCAGAGTTGTACCATTCATGGTACAACTCTAAACTAGAATAATTAGATCGGAGCGAAAATTTAGCTATTTGTAGGGGTTGACGGCATTCGCCTGCAAGGATTATGGCTAGTTAGAGAGTGTGGATTAAGGTTGATTTGCTGTATTTGAAAAGTGTAGAAATCAACCTTGCAATCGTTGCTACTGCTACCTGCGACCATCCGCCATCGCTAACTGACTCTTCAAGTCTTTCAACTGCTGTGGACTGAAGACATTGAGATACTTTGGCGCGATCGCCGGAGTCAGCAGTTCTAGCATCAAGCGGTTCTCAATCCAGAATTCAATAACATCAAACAAGCCATCCCGATTCGCCGCAAACACTCGCCATCCTTCCCGTACACCAATCCGTTCGATTTCCTCCAAACTGATGGGAACCGAGATTGCCGCGTGGACAGAGCTGTATTGAGAAGATTGTCCATTGAGCTGAAATCCTGCTTGACCTGACCAGGCATTGGGAATCAGTTCAGTTCCCCCTGGGTAAAGCTCAATCATTGTGCCAAATTCATCTCCTGCTAGTGCTACGTAACTCCCAGGATTGGGTGGAAAGGGAATCACACTACCCTGCATGATTTCTGCCAGAACGGAAGCAACGTGCTGAGGATTGTTAACGGCGATCGAAATGTGATGAAGCATCGAAATCTCCTTTAGAATGGACGAATGGCGAACTAGACTGTACGGTTTGATTAATACAAGATTAGACTGTACGGTTCGGTCGTGTCTTACTCCAATCGGGTCATCCAATCGGGTCATCCAATAATTAAATCGCTAACAATTTGCTTTTGAAAGATGCGTCGATTCACATCTCCAGAACAGTCCCAAGTATCGTCATAAGGGATATCTACATACATCACAAACAAACACCAAGTCATAGCGTGAAGCTGCCCGATTAGCTAATTTGGCAAGTTGTAGTGCTGCCGTGTTGTGATAGTACAGTGAAAACATATAGGTGGTAATCGCATTGGTATCCGTAAATAAGTACCGATTTGCCTGATATAGCCGTACTTCTTCACGGTTCAAGTGTTCAGAAGCAATCTCAACCAATTGTTCGAGAGACAGCCGACTAGACAAAATGGTGAAATGTAGCAAAGATTCAGGGTTCCTACCACCCTTCCACAGCCGCTAAAAATATATTGATAAGCGGGTGGTCAACTAGCTCTTTTACACCTTCAGTGCCAGCCTTTTTCAGCGCTCCAACTACCCGTGCTTTTAAGTTTGGATTATTCTCGATCTGCCTAATGGCTTCTGTTACTACCGCCTGTTTCTCTAGTAGGGTATTAGTGGGATAAGACTGCTCCATCTGTTGTAGGAGCTTCTTAATCTCTACTGCTGCCTCTACAAAACTATAAAGGTGATTAACTGTCCAATCACCCGGCTCATTTCAACCCCTATGGAGACTTTGGTTTGATTGGAAGTTCTTTATTGTGGAGCTTGAAAGAAGACCCTTGTATGAAAACATCAACTAAGTGTATTTGTATTCCTTTTTGAATACCTCTCCTCTGTGATTACTCTATTTGTCAATAGAGATGAAAGAACAGTTGTGCTTTACTAAGAGGCACAGTTGATATAAATGCAAATAAATACTTAGTTAAGATTGTTGCCTAAGCCTTTGTTTCCTGTTTACGCTTGAGCATGGAACTAGCACCCACTGCGCCAAAAACTAACAGGCTTAAAACAGAAGCAGGTTCAGGCACTGACTGCGTAGGTTCACTAGGAGCAAACACATAGCGCATATCATCCAGCCCAATGATGTCACCCATGTAGCCACTACTGCCAGCTTGTCCCGCGATAGTAATCGAGGAAATGGATTTGCCAGCAGATGTAAATCCAAGGAACTGTACACCGCCATCATCATTTTCTGCGAGTGACAAAGACTGCGAAGAACCATCCGTGAACTCGACAAAGTATTTCCCTCTGATACCTTGAACACCTGAGAAATAAGCTCCCCAGGCTTGAATTGGATTTTCAAAAGAAAAAGTTAGACTGACAGGATTAAAAGGATTGTCAGGGCCAATACTTAGGAATTTGCTACCGCCTGATGTTGTATTGTGTCCGAGCAAGGAGTAAGTGCCATCACTAACACTTTGAGCCGAGGAATTGGGGTTTAACCAGGTTGCAGTTACACCAGGAGTGATACTTAAGGTAGAGTATATTCCTGTTGTTAAATTCTCGAAATCAAGCACATTAACACTTCCCAATGTTGCTGCAACTGAATCGAAAGCTGCCGCAGCTGAATTTGAGTTGGGACGAGATTGTCCCGATTCTAAGCCTGGATCATATCCTTGATTGAGTGTAATAGCTGTTGCTGGAAAGCCTACTACCCCTAAAGCAATAAATGCTGCACCAGCTGTAACCATTGAGAATTTTTTGGCGATGGCAGGAATACCCATAAAAATGCGACGCTCCAAAAATGTGAAATCAGATTGAATTTATTGTTATGCAAAGACGAGAACATCAGCGTTAGTCATCGCCAGTCCAGTAGAAAGGGTGGCAAATTGCACTTGTGCAGTTCCACCAATACCGTCTTTATCAAAGAACAAACCGCCAGTTGTGCTGTTGTAAATGAAGCGATCACCTGCGTCCCCTGCACTAGCACCGATGCGGAACTGCGAAGCTGTAATTGCCGCCCCAACTGTTAGCCCCGCATTGGCAAACATTGAGCCAGAACGAGTAGCAATGCCAATCGTGTCGTCTGCTACTGAAAAATCTGTAATCCGATCTACAGCGCTTGACTTGCCATGAAAGTAAAACTTATCGGCACCAGTACCGCCTGTGAGCGTGTCGCTGCCAGCTCCACCCACCAAAGTGTCGTTTACAAGACCGCCCATTAAGGTGTCATGCCCAGCTTTGCCTCTCAGGGTATTAGTGTTATAGTTCGCCCCGGTAATGGTGTTGTTGAGTTCGTTACCCCTACCATCGAGAGCAGTACCTAAATCGCCTAACATAGTTAGGTTTTCTAGGTTTGCCCCCAGCGTATAACTGACCAAAGTTTCAACCGTGTCTATGCCACCGTCGGCAGCTTCGATAATTGTGTCGTTAGTATCGGTCATGTAATAGGTGTCGTTGTCAGCACCACCATCAAGGATATCGCTGCCGCCGCCTCCCCCAAGTCTGTCATCCCCAGCGCCACCAATTAGCGTGTTGTTGGCATTGTTGCCGCCAAGTCCGTTGGCGAGATCATTACCTGTGCCATTTATCGCCGCATTCCCTGTAAGATATAGCCTTTCCAGGCCCGCACCCAGTGTCCAAGTAATGCTCGATTCAACTAGGTCTGAATCATTTTGATTAGAAGGATTGCTAAACTGCTCGATAATCTGGTCGCCTATGTTGTCAACAATATAGGTATCGCTACCAGCGCCACCTTCCATGCGGTCGGCACCCGCACCCCCATTGAGAAGGTCATCGCCAAAGCCACCAAATAGAGAGTTGCTGGCAGAATTTCCGTATATTTGGTTGTTTAGATCGTTACCTGTACCATTAATTGCACTATTACCAGTAAGAACCAGCTTCTCTAGGTTGGCACCGAGTGTCCAAGTAATGCTCGATTGTACGGTGTCGAAGCTATTACTATCATTAGGGGCTTTTTCATCAATCACGTCAGTGCCGTCAACGATGTAGGTATCGCTACCAGCGCCACCCTCCATACGATCGCTACCTGTTCCGCCATTGAGGATGTCATTACCCAACCCGCCAAAGAGAAAGTCATTACCTGCTAGTCCGTTTATGATGTCATCGCCATTAGTTCCGTTTAAGGCAGGGTCATTACCGTTAGTTCCGTTGATGGTAGCCATACTGGGTGAGATTGTATCGAATGTATCCATATTTAAATATTTCCAGGAGCGATCGCACTTCGCCCACTTAGCTCACCCATTTGGGTGATATTAGATACATACATCTACCACTACAGTGTTTTTATCGCTCTTCTGTCACTCTGGGTGGAGGATAATGAGCTAAAACAGCTAAAAGCCAGAATTCGCGTATGACAGAGCCACGTGCAGCCAAGCCGACCGTGAAATTTGTGGATGATTACTGCCAATGGTATCAACCACTATTCCCAGAAGTCAGAAGTTTTGAAGCTTTCAAAAATTTGCATATCGGGATGCTAGCAGACATTAAGAGAAAATCGCTACCTGCAATAGCTATCTTTAGCGGGGCTAGACCAGGAACAATCATTACACCACTTTCTCACGGTATCCCCCTGGCAGGTAGAGCAGTTGAGAGAGCAAAGATTAAAGCTAATTTTACAAGTTCTAGAGGAAAGAGAAATTATCTTAATAATTGATGAAACAGGTGATCGGAAAAAAGGGAATGATACGGATTACGTCAAACGACAATACATTGGAAATTTAGGCAAGGTAGAGAATGGGATTGTGGCCGTCACAGCTTATGGAGTAATTGACGGAATTACGGTTCCATTAACCTTTGAAGTGTATAAACCTAAAGAACGGCTCCAAGCGGGAGATAGATACTTAAGCAAACCTGAAATTGCTGCTCAAATAATCAGAGAACTACAAGCCTTGGGTTTTAAGTTTAAACTTGTACTTGCCGATAGTTTATAGGTCGAGAGTTGCAGTAACTTCATTGAGGTGTTGTACGAGTTGAAGTTACCGTTTGTTGTAGCTATTCGCAGTAATCACGCCGTGTGGTTGCCCAAGGAGCAACGGGTGCGCTGCAATCGAAAAGCGAGAATTTAAGCGGATATTTTCAGATGGCACAGCCCAGCAAAGATATATCCGTGAGATTATTTTCGGCAAGCGTCGTGCTACTCAGTTTTGGGAAATTACAACCGACCCCAAAACGTTACCTAAAAACTCAACTTGGTATGTAATGACTCATGTTCCAGAAATCAAATATCACCAAGTGGGTAATTTTTACGGTTTGCGGAATTGGGTAGAATATGGCTTAAAACCTCACCGTTCGCTCATTTGGATGACCCAGTAGCCAAATAACCAGCCTTAAGTGTAGTCTGACTAAGCAATTACAGGATTTGGCAGACGCTTTAGGGGGCGGAGATTGAAGAGA
>NZ_JAMPKJ010000117.1 GCF_039962115.1 Funiculus sociatus GB2-C1
ATCTAAACGGGCTGAGCATGATTTCTATGACCAGATTTGGTTCTCTCGCATCCGTTCATTAACCTGTCACCCTTGATCTACCAAGCATCTACAAAGATGTGTCAGGCAGTCAGGACGTGCAGTACCCCGATTAAGATAGATATTAGTTTCATCAGGATTAATTCTTAAAACCTGAGTAAAGTCATCAATTGCTCCTTGCATATCTCCTAGAGCAGAACGGGCAAAAGCCCGAAAAGAGTAAGCAACAGCATCGTCAGGATTAATTCTGAGCGCCTGAGTAAAATCTTCAATTGCTCCTTGATTATCTTCTAGCTGATAACGGGCAAAACCTCGACTGCCATAGACAATGCCGTTATCAGGATTAATTCTAAGTACCTGGGTATAATCTTCAATTGCTGCCTGTTTATCTCCTATAGCAGAAAGAGATATACCCCGCTGGTAGTATGCAGTAGCATTATTAGGATTAAGCTTAAGAGCCTGGGTGTAATCCTCAATTGCTCCTTGCTCATTTCCTATGCCAGCGCGGACAATGCCTCGATGAATGTAGGCTTGAGCAACGTTAGGCTGAATCTTGATTGCCTGACTGAAATCCTCAATTGCTTGCTGCGAATTCTCGATGTTATCGAAGGCAATACCTCGATAGTAGTATGTTTGAGCATCGTCCGGATTAATTTTGATCGCTTGAGTGAAATCTTCAATTGCTTCGTGTTTATCTCCTATCTCAAAATGAATGATACCTCGCCTAAAGTAGGCTTGGGCATCATTAGGATTAATCTTAATCCCCTGATTAAAGTCATCAATTGCGCTTCGATTATCTCCTATTGCATAATGGGCATCACCTCGCCAAAAGTAGGCTAGTGCATTATTGGGATCAATTTCAATTACCTGACTAAAATCCTCGATTGCACGCTGGTTATCTTTTATGGCATAACGAACAGCACCTCGGTTGTAGTAGAGAACTGGATTGTTTCCATTAATCACGAGCGCCTGAGTGTAATCTTCAATTGCACCTTGGCAATCTCCTATTTCGTAACGAACATCACCTCGATTGGCGTAGGCTGTAGCATAGTTGGGATTAATTCTGATCGCCTGAGTATAATCCTCAATTGCACCCTGGTAATCTCCTATTTTAAAACAGATATAACCCCGATTGTTAAGGGCTTTAGTATGGATAGGATCAATTTTGAGTCCTTGAGTATAATCCTCAATTGCGCCTTGTTTATCTCCCATTAATGAACGGGCAGAACCCCGACAAAAGAAGGCTTCAGCAAGGTTGAAATTCAAGTGTAAAGCTTGAGTATAATTAGCGATTGCACCTTGATAATCTCCTTTTTCAGAACAGGCATTACCTAAAATGAAATAGTCAACGACTAAACTAGAAATCTTACTCTCTATATAAGGCTCTTTAGTTTTATTAAAAATTATTTCCGACTCTTGTTTAGGTTTTGATGTCTGAATTTTTTGCCCTCCATAACCGTTATCTTCAGGAAATTTTGAATTTCTTAAATAGGTATATAATCCACCGCAATACAACAAATCATCTATCTTAAATAAGGCTTTGCCATTCTTTAATTCAATTATATTAGTTGGCAGAAAGCCAGCTATGATGAGATTGTATCCTGTTTGCCTATCATCAAATGCTTCTTGACTGAGAATGCAGACTAAAACAGCATTTTTATTAACTTCTTCTGGGGTAATTCCCCATTGGACTTTATCGATACTGCCATAACGAGTTTTAACCTGGATTCCCACAGATGGGTTAGTAGTTAGTCTAAAATCGACTTTGCCATCACCACCAAGTCGTTTTTCATAGTCAACTTCAGTAACAAAGTCAGCTAGACGAATTTTGACAACTTCCTCACCCAGTTTCCCTTTTAAGTTGTTGTTAAAGACGTTACGGACTGGGTTGCTTTGCTTGTACTTCTCAGCCATCTCCCAGCAGAAGTCAACCAACTGCTTTAACTTTTGGCCTGAGATAACGGTTAATTCACTGTGCTGACCTACAGTTTCACAATGCAGGAGATGAGCAGATTTCAGCCTTTGGATGAAGTCAGCTTGTTGCGATCGCAGTAGGGTAATCCAGTCCATATCCAGTTTTCCAGCTTTGTTATGACTACCTTTAACACTTCGACTGGCGATAGTACATCCGGATCAATACCCAACTGTTGCAGTTGTGCATCACACCTCATAAGCGCGATCGCTCCAACTATTACAAACTAGCAATCTGTTGAGCAAACCAAATAGCCGCGCTGCCATTAGTTCCCTGTTTGAGCTGTGATAAAGTCTGCTCTAATAAAGAAATCGGCAACCCTTCAAGTGTTACAGAATATTCGTACTGCTGATACTTGCCATCATCCTGCAAACGAAATGCCAGCACTCTTTCGCTTTTAACATCAATAACCCAATATTTAGGAATTTGCAAAGCTGCATAAAGTTGCTTTTTTTTATCCAAATCAGTTGCTATACTTGTGTCACCCACTTCACCTACTAAATCGGGAACTCGCCACTGATTCAAATTAAGATAACGTCGCTCACCCTCTCGCCAAATTGGGTAATCTTCACCAAGATAAAGAACTAAATCTGGCGATGCGGCTTGTGTATTCGGCTTTTCCATTAAGCAACCACCTAGAGAATGAAAAATTTGACCTGGTTTAGCCACAAACCAGATAAAAAATAGCATCGTGAAAAGTTCATTAACTGCGGCGTGGTTAATTCCTTCATTACCCATTTGGACGAAAAGATATCCCTGATTAAAAAATAAACCTATTATTTCTGGGTTCGGATCGTCAGCATAAGCTAAATAATCTTCCCATGTCGCGGGTTGCCATTTTGGGATGGCTGAAGTTAGATGGCGCGATTTTGGAGTTGAGATCATAGAAGCAAATGGTGGAGTTGGAAGTCAGAAATGTTTAAGCGACCGCTTGCAGATAGCATCAAACAAGTTATTTTATAATTAGCTTAACAAGTAGGGATCGCATTCCACTACACGACAGCGCGATCGCTTCGCCTCGGACTTCGTCCTACGCTTCCACAAAATAAAACCCCGCAGATATCGCTACGGGGTTTTTGATTACTTACCAACAGGGAATGTATCTTTTTCTGGGTTCGTAGACGGAGGAAGAGATCGCTTCTCCTCGGACTTCGTTCTACGTTCCTCTGCCCTAATTTTCTGTCGCCCTTTTTTGCCAAACCCGTGCTTCAAGAGTTGCATAATCCGGCGCTGTAAATTGTCAACATAGGTAAATAGAACTGGCACCACCAACAATGTCAGCAGTGTAGAAGTTGTGAAGCCACCCATCAGGGCAATTCCCATCGGGCTGCGGACTTCAGCCCCCGCGCCAAGTCCCAAAGCTAGGGGAATCGTTCCGGCAATGGTAGCCAGAGAAGTCATTAAAATTGGTCGTAAACGATCCACCCCAGCGGCTATTAGCGCCTGATACTGTGACTTACCTTCTTCCAAGTTGATTAACGTATAGTCAACTAGCAAGATAGAGTTTTTCGTCACAATCCCCATCAATAGGACAATCCCAATCAGCGCATACAGCCCTAACGCTTTTTGGGCAATCATCAAGCCCAGTAGTGCGCCACCCAGAGACAAAGGCAACGCCACCATAATTGTTAGGGGATGGAGGAAATTGTTGTACAGCAGCACCAGGATGGCATAGATACACATGATTGCCAGCCCGATTGCAGAACCAAAGCGACCAAAAATCTCCTGCATAATTTCTGCATCCCCAGAAGATTCTTGCGCCACTCCAGGGGGAAGGGTTTGCAGGGCAGATAGTTCCTGCACCTGTTGGACAGCATCGCCTAGAGAAATGCCTTGCAAGTTTGCTTGTACCGACACCTGACGGGCGCGATTAAAGCGATCGATTTGGGCGGGGCCGCTGCCCAAGCGGATATCAGCAACTGAGACTAGGGGGACGAGAGTGCCGTTTTGGCCTGGTACTTGCAAATTCTTTAAGGTGTCGATGTCGGCCCGCCTTTCCGGGTTGATTTGCACCCGGATGGGAATTTGCCGATCTGGGAGGTTAAACTTAGCTAGATTTGCTTCATTGTCGCCGATGGTGGCAAGAGAAGCGGTTCGCGCGATCGCTTGCACTGTCACTCCCAAATCTGCTGCCCTTGCGGGATTGGGAATTATCAGAATTTCTGGTTTTACTAAAGAAGCACTAGAAGTTACTTCTACTAAACCAGCTATTGTTCTCATCTGCTTTTCCAAAGCATCAGCTGCGGAGTTTAAAGCTTCGGGATTTTCGCTTTTGAGGACAATTGATAAATCCTTCGTGCCTCCTGCTGCACCCTGACTTTGGAAACTGATTCGCGCCCCCGGAATTTGGGGGAAAACTTCACGCATCCGGTTCTCAAACTGCTGCTGGGAAAGGTCGCGGTCTTCCTTGGGTTTGAGATTGATGAACAGATTGGCGGTATTAACTTCTGTTGTCGCTAAGACACTTTTAACTGCTGGACTTTGGCGGATGAGATTGGTTGTCTGTTGCACAACTGCTTTTGTGTCCTCCAGGGTGGAACCGGGAGGTAGTTGTACGGCAACCTCAGAGAAACCAATATCGCCGTTATCGAATAATCCTTTGGGAATGAAAGGTATTAGCGCCAGACTGCCCACAAAGAATGCGATCGCAATTAAGATAGTCGTCAACCTGTGACGTAAAGACCATTGCAGCACAGAACGATATGGCTGAAACCGATTTCTACCCTTTTTCTTAGCCCCATTCCCATTCAGGTTTGAGGGTGAGGTTTTCTTTGGCTTGAGTAAATAAGCGCCCATCATCGGGGTGACAGTACGCGCCACCAGCGTTGAAAAAATTGTCGAGACAGCAACCGTCACCCCAAACGGTTGAAAAAACTGCCCCGGAATGCCGCCCATAAACGCCACTGGCAGAAACACCGCGATAATTGTCGCCGCGCTCGCCAGCACTGCCAAACCCACTTCTGCCGACGAATCCAACGCCGCCTGGAGGGGTGTTTTGCCCATATCCATGTGGCGTTCCATGTTCTCAATTTCTACAACGGCATCATCCACCAAGTTTCCCACCGCCAGCGCCAACGCCAACAAAGTCATGTTGTTGAGGGTATAGCCCAGCAAATACTGTACGGCGAAGGTGGGAAGCATGGACAACGGCAACGCTACCGCAGTAATCAACGTTGCCCGCCAGTTCCGCAAAAAGATCATAATCGTCAGCACTGCCAGCACCGACGCTTGGATCAAGTCATCGATGGTGCCTTCGTAAGATTCGCGGATGAAGTCAGCGCGAGTAAAGATTAGTTCTAGCTTGACATCAGGTGGTAAAGTCTTTTGCAGTTCTTCTACTTGTTTGCGTACCCCTTCTTCCACCGTGACTAAGGTGCTGCCAGTGCTACGCAAGACGGAAAAAGCTACAACTGCTTGGTTATTCAGCAACGCTGCTTGTCTTGGTTCTTCAAAGCGATCGCTTACTTCGCCAAGAGTAGACAAAGGCACCGAACCGCCGTTGGGAAGGACAATTTCATAGCTTTTCAACACGTTGACATTGTTGGCGCTGCCAAGTGTGCGGATGCTTTGTTCGCTACCGCCTAATTCTGCTCGTCCACCGGGTAAGTTGACATTAAAGGCGCGAATCTGGTCGTTGACCTGAGTGGCGGTAATGCCAAGGGCTTGCAGACGAGACGGATCGAGGTCTACCCTTATTTCTCGGTCAACGCCACCCACCCGTCGAATTTGCGAAACTCCCTTTACAGATAGTAGAGAGCGGCTAATTGTTTGGTCAACCAGGTTACTTAATTCTTCGACTGACCGACGATTGGAAACTATGGCGTAGTTCATAATCGGCCCGCCAGCAAATTCTAGCCGTGTAACGATCGGGTCGTTGATGTCTTGAGGGAGACTTTGGCGAATTTGGGCGATCGCATTGCGGACATCATTGGTGGCGCGATCGCTATCTGTACCCAACACAAAATTAACGACGGTTGTTGATATGCCGTCGTTTACTGTTGATTGAATTTCGTCAATATTTCCTAACCCCGCCACCGCATCTTCAACCTGTTTGGTGACTTGGGTTTCTAGTTCTGTTGGCCCTGCACCAGGCTGAGTAACAGTGATGGAAACTGCTGGTATATCAACATTTGGGTTGATATCAATACCTAGCCTGGTAAAAGAAAACCAGCCTATAACTGTCAAAACTAAAAATAAGACCAGCGTCGGAACGGGGCGACGAATTGACCAAGCGGAAATGTTCATAGAACTTTAATTGCTAATTGCTAATTGCTGCTAATTGCTAATTGCTATTAGCGATGCGGACTCTATCGCCATCTTTGAGATATCCAGCACCTGCGACAACTACGCGATCGCCCGGTTTGAGACCGCTTTGAATTTCCACATTGCCACCACTCTCAACTTCCCCTACTTCTACCTTTTGCGCTTGAACCGTGTCTTCACCCGTTAGCAGGAATACAACTGAACTCCCATCCGGTTGAGGTAGTACCGCTTTGGCAGGAACCGTGACCCCACTGGTAGTTGTGGTAGTAATTGCTGCACGGGCAAACATTCCCGGTCGCAGCAGCGAAGTTGGCGGCAAGTCTATTCTTACCGTTGCTTGGCGGCTTTGTTCGTTAACTAGAGGCGCAATTTCTCTAACTTGTCCCTGCAAGCGGACGCGGTTATCGGTATCGGAAGTGACAAGCACTGGCGCACCAATTTCTACTTGCTGTAGCTGAATTGCCGGAACCTTTGCCTGAAGTTCTATCTGTCCATTGCGAATAATCGAAAACAGCTTTTGCGATGGATTGGCTACATCCCCAATTCGGGCAATTTTCTCGGCGACGATCCCGCCGGCGGGGGCGCGAACAATTGTTTGCCCTAGTTGAGTTTGCAATTGTTGCACCCTGGCCTCAGAACTTCTAACATCAGCTTGGGCGCTGCTAATATTCGCTTGTTGTAGACGAACAGCCTCTCTTGCGGTTGCGGCTGCTGTGGCACGAGTTTCTAGTTCTTGACGAGCGATCGCGCCTGCTTGGGCAAGTTGCTGATAGCGCTGGAGATTGGTTTGGGCTTCTGCAAGGGTCGCGCGGGCTTGCCCTAAGGCAGCTTGTCTTTGCTGCACCACGGCTCGATTAGATTCTACATCCGCTTTCGCTTGGTCAAGTTGCGCTTGCAGCACCGAATTATCCAAAACTGCCATCACTTGTCCGGCTTCCACCAGTTGCCCTTCTTCTAGCAGCACTCTCTGAACTTGTAACCCTGTGGACTGGGGTAAAACTGGTATGAGTTCGCGGGCTGCAACTGTGCCAGTAGTTTCCAGCTTGCGGGCAATGTTAGTCGTTTTGGCTGGGGCGATGGTGACAGTTTGGCTAGGCGGTGCTGGCTGCTTTGTGGAAGCCTGGGGTGTAGATGGTGGGCGAGAACGTATAGCCCCAACTCCTGCTGTTAGGGCTACACCCAGCCCTAAGCCAATCGCCACGCCGCGCCATCCGGCAAGAATGTTTCCCCCGCCTCTAGGTTTCCGCCTCTTTACTACTGATTCTTCTAGTTCACTTTCCCAGGTGTTTTCCGATTTATCGTCTTCTGTGTCTTTTGAAGTTTCGTTAAGCATCGCGATCCCCTCCCCCTTCTGACCCGACCAACTTAAATTTAATGCAAAGAAATATTGCAAAGTTCTTCTTTAAGTATGACGCTTTATTTCAGGTGAAAGGTGCCGGGAGGAATGCGATCGCCTTCTTGAGAGTTGTAGTCAGTACGACATCGCTCTAGGAACGTAAACCCAAAGCGGCGGGAGGCATCAATATTTATTTAAGTGAAAGTTGCGATCGCGCCTCACTAAAATCTAAGCGATTGCTTAACCAAAAGTTGAGCTATTCCATCCCCACATTGAACCTTTGGCATCAGCAAACTCAATATATATTCTGTTTTTGGACACCTGGAGCTTCTCATTAATTTGCTGGCAAAAGTCCTCACTCATTGCCTTAGTTTGCAATGAACTCATGTTGCCAACACTTTTAATTTCGATATAACACGCAGGCTCAACAGTGCCGCCAAAAGTCATGGCTACGTTCGGCTCAAAAGCTGTCATTACATAGGATTCCGGTTTACCTAAATGCTTTGCCAAATTTGCCGATAGACTTTTTAGTAACCCGTCAACTGTAGCTTTATCCGGAGAATCAACAGAAGTTTGAACTTTGATTAAAGGCATAATCTTGCTAATTGCTAATTGCTAATTGCTAATTGTGTTATTGGTTACTAGGTATTGAGGTAGTATTTTCCCCAATCCCCAGTTCCCAGTCCCCAGTTCCTAGTCCCCAGTTTCCAGTCCCCAATCCCCATTAGCAATTAGCTTCTTTATCCGCCGTATTGCCAAGGCGTACTTTCGAGTAAAAGCGCATCACCTTCCCGGTGGACACTAGCAGCAATTACTTCTCCGACATAGACAGTGTGATCCCCCTGTTCTACCGCACCGACGACCTTACATTCTACATAACCGAGAGAGTCAGTGATGATGGGACAACCAGTTTCTTCTCCCAGATAGAATTCCACATCTTCAAACTTATTACCGACGCGACGCTGTGGTTTGAAGAATTTCTGAGCGATTTCTTGTTGTCCCGCCTCCAGAAAACTGAGAGCAAACACGCCACTAGCTTTAATCATGGCGTGGGATTTAGAATCCTGCTTGACGCAATTTACGACAAGCGGAGGATTAAACGATGCCTGCATCACCCAGCTGGCTGTGAAGCCGTTAACTTCTTCGCCATCTTTGACACCGCAGACGTAGATTCCGTGGGGAATCTTACGCAGAATTGTTTTTTTAGCTTGTTCGTCTAGCAAGGGTCTACCTGTGCGATCGCTACTACAATGCTAAGTTTATCAATATTGATAAACTTAAGCGCCACGATAGGTAAAAATTATTTTACCTGACCGAGTAATTCAAAATTGTTTAGCCTCTATTTCCTCTCAAAACTTTGTTAAACTTTCCCACAAGTCCTTGTGGCTTGAAGTTATCCTTGAAATTTTTAAATTCTCCGGCATCTAACCAAACACCGTTGCATATTCGACATTTTTCATACCATATACGGTGCCGATCGATATCAACCATGCGGAGCATTTTCTCATTACATATAGGGCAATTGACCTCTCCGGTACATGAGTTTAACTCGCTACCTGTTTGAGGATCGCCAATGTCTAAACTTTCAGAACCTTTAATGGCTTTTAGTTTCTCTACCTCAAGGGAGTCAAACCAAATTCCTTTGCAGGTAATGCAGCGGTCTACTTCAACTGCTGCATAAACAACTTGTTCTAAGCTACCCAGACACTTTGGGCATTGTATCTGACGCATATTGATTAAGTACATGACACCTGATCTTCAGGTTATCGCAGCAACTATGGAGGGGCGAAAAAATTGATCTGTTAAAGATGCGATCGCGCTTTTGAGAAGCTTATATAGCGTTTCAAGGGTTGGCTGTGATACATCAACCATTCCGCGTAGGGAATCGCACTAACTTAAGCCGGAACTTTAGTTCCGGCTTAAAGCTTAAGTCCGTTAAAACGGACTGAAATGCCTACTATATATAAATTTCAACCTGTTTTTACTGACATCTTGCACCATTCTCAATTACCCATACTGCCAGCCAGAGACAGAAATGTCTAAACCTTGCGTGCGAGCCAACTGCTGGAATCGTTTGATATCTTGAAGTAACAAAAG
>NZ_JAMPKJ010000118.1 GCF_039962115.1 Funiculus sociatus GB2-C1
ACCATTGCGAGGATTGCCCATAGACCGAGATGAATGCTGCAATTGTCAGCTTATCTTTCGCTGGAACACCTCTTGACAATCTCTGCTTTTTCTTAAGTTGACACTAATGGGCAATGCCATGCGTCTACCAAACGTTAGCACCGCAATATATTCCACCCAACTGAGAAACGCTATACGGTAGGGGCTTTTTGATTACCATGCCCCTATTTAGGCGATCGCGCTCCAAATATTTTTGTAACAACAATTAATACTTAGAGGGTAGACAAGGGTGGAACATTCCCTCTGTGGGTTGAAGATGGTAATTACTACAATAAGTAAAGACCAAAAGGGTTATCACGGAGATTGGGAAAGTTGAATCCTCAAGGCACATGGATTTGCGACGGTGTACCTAAAAATAACAATCAACAGTACCCTAGCACTGAACCCCATACACCGCAGGAAAATCACGGGCCAGACTGTATTATGTGTGGCTTGCCTAAAGAGGCAATGATCGCGGGGGGCAAAAAAAGTCAGAAAACTGTCGTGTCGAGTATCCCCGGTTCTAAGTCATCGGCGCGGCTAGCTTTCATTGTGGCGGGAATTGCGATCGCACTGTTAGCAGGATTGGGTTTATATAAAGTTTTACAAGGGAAGCAGCCTGCGGAAGTTACTTCTAGCGTCTCTGAACCTCCCACAGCTAATACAGAAGCAGTAGCGCCAGCAGATCCGCAAGCAATTGTCAGCGATACATCTGCAAACGCCCAGCTGATTAGTCAGGGTGAAAAGATATTGTTTGCGGGTGCAACAAATCCGGCAAAACAAGCCGGGGCATTGGCTTTTGCCCAGAAGAAATGGGATGATGCGATCGCGCAATACCAGCAAGCCGTCACCGCCAACCCCAACGACCCAGAAAGCAAAATTTATCTGAACAACGCCCAAGCTAAAAAAGCTGGAAATCCCCTGACGATGGCTGTTGTAGTTCCCGTCACCCCCAACCCCGATACAGCGAAAGAAGTTCTTCGGGGTGTCGGACAATATCAGGACAAGTTTAACGCCTCGCCTCCGACGGCTGGACGTTTGTTGGAGGTGGTAATTGTCAATGATATTGAACCGCAAAAAGCAGCTTCCCTGGCGCAAGATTTGATTAAGTCGCCGAATATTTTGGGAGTGCTGGGACATGGGGTAGATAATGGAAGTCAACAAGCGATCGCGCTTTACGAACAAGCTGGCTTAACCGTACTTTCTCCCATCAGCACCAGCATCACCCCCAATAGCAGCGGTCAATCAACTTTGCAAACAATTTCTCTCGCCAAAAAAGCCAACGAATTGTTAGGAAGTTACCTAAAAACTGTTGGCACTACCTTAGCGAAATACGCAAACTCTAAGCAATCTCCCGCTGCTGTTGCCGTTTTCTACAATTCTGATAGTCAATACAGTCAGCAACTCAAAGATCAATTCACAGCCGCTTTATCTCAAGTTAACGGCAAAGTCGTTAAAGAAGTGGATATTAATGCTGCCGGTTTTGATGCTGCTGCTACCATTGCCGATGTTAGCAACGCTGGGGCGAAAATTGGCTTTTTGGCACTAAGTAAAAACAAAGCCGATCAAGCGGTTGCGATCGCTAAAGCTAATAAATCCTTAGAATTAATTGGCGGTGATGAACTTTATAACCCTGCAATTTTAATACAAGGGGGAGATGCAATTCAAAACATCGTGCTGGCGGTTCCCTGGAGTTCCCAGCCAAACGATCCATTTGCAAATCAAGCCGCCACAATTTGGAAAGGAAGAGTCAGCTGGCGCACTGCCACAGCTTATGATGCTACTCAAGCTTTAGCAACTGCCTTCAGCCAAAATCCTAACCGTTCTGGAGTATCGCAGCAACTTCAAGTTGGTATCCCGATTACGGGAACTGCAACCGATTTTAATGTTCTCAATGAGGTTCCTTTGGTTAAAGCTGTTCCCGGTAAAAATGGGCCAGCCGGATCGAAATATCAATTCGATCCAATTTAAGTAGAGGGGTAAGTATATGGACAAAAAACCTAACCCCCCAGCCCCCTTCCCTACCAGGGAAGGGGGGGAAAGGCTAAACCATGTGCAACTTCTTCCTAGCCTCCCTTTCCAACAGGGGTTAGGGAAATCAAAATGTGGGGAAAGGCTACACCATGTGCAACTTCTTCTTAGCCTCCCTTTCCAAGGGGGGTTGGGGGGATCAAAACGTGATGCAAACAAGGACAGAGACCCTCTAACCCGTAGGTTTACGCACCGCTACACTAGAAAAAATTGTCAAGACTCCCCTCCCCTTGTAGGGGAGGGGTTGGGGGAGAGGTTTTATTTAATTTTGTCTACCAATTTAGCGATCGCACGCCCAACATCCCATGAGTAGTTTTCGTCGCGCATTCTGGCGGTATCCTCTATTCCAGATTCCGTTAATGTTTCTTTCCCTTTGTTTAATAGCAGCCCTTTTGTGCTGGCTATTGGGATTAGGTAGACCAAAAGTTGCGGTAGCGATCGCTCTCGATCTTAGCACCAGCACCTACGGCACGCAGTTCAACGCCCCTGGTACGATTATGTACCAGGAAGTGCAAGCCGTACAGTCGTATTTGGCAGAAAATGCCCAATTAAGAAACGCCAACCAAGTGCAAATTTTAGGGTTTGGGGGTGTGGTGCAAAGTCTTACAGGTAACGAATTTAAAACTGATAGCAAACAGGTAAGCGATGAATTAACCCAAGCTTTACAAAATCCCGATTTACCTCAGTTAGTTGCGAATAATACAACAGACATCAATGCAGCAATTCAAAAAGGTACAGAAGCACTCAGTGGAGTTAGCGATCGCTGCCGGGAATTATTATTAGTAACTGATGGCGGTGCTAATGTATCACCGAATGTTGTAAGTAATGCTGTGGCGCGTAAAGTCAAGGTTAATGCAATCGTAGTCGGAGCAGATTCCCCAGAATTAAAATTAACAGCTTTCACTACAGGCGGCATTTATGCGTCTGGTGAAACCAGTAATCTCCAAAGGTTTTTTACAGAAAGATTTTTTACTCGGTTTAACAGTAACCGCCAATGGATTATCTTATGGCTAGGTGCTGCTTGGATTGCCTTGATGTGGACGCTGACTCTGATTCTTGATAAGTTCGTCTTTCAGGGTTTATTTAAGTTACCGATGAATCTTTCTGGACAATTATCTCTAGGCAATGCTTTATTTTGGAGCGTACTTACGCCAATAATTATTTGGCAAATCTGGAAAATACTTGATTTACCCTTTTTCTCGTCATGTTGATCAAGTCATATTTTGCAACGCGAAGAACGCAGAGGCTTTCGCAAAGGGGCGCAACGGACTTACTCTGACTCTACGTTAGCGGCGCGGCGCGACAGTGCTACCTCTGCGATTACCTTTGCGTTAAAACTAAAAAAGCTGATACAGGAGAAATATCATGGCAGCAGTAGAAGAAAAAAGTATGGTTCCTACCGTACTCGTAGGAGTAGGTGGAACAGGCGTGGAAGTGCTGTCGCGGGTACGCCGACTGGTAGAAGAAACTTATGGCAGTTTAAAGAATTTCCCGATCATTAGTTTCCTGACAATTGATACTGATAAAGATTACAAAGTAAACAATCCAGAAGCAGCAGGAACGCCATTACAAGATAACGAGAAATTTTGGGCAAGTGTCAGCGGCAAAGAAGTCAGCGATATTATGTCCAATATGGGAAAATATCCTTGGATTGAGTCGTGGTTTCCCAAAGAATTAGAGCGAAATATTGGCGCATTAGAAGCAGGTGCGGGTCAAATTCGTGCTTGCGGCCGATTTGCTTTTTTTTATAACTACCACAAGATTCAGCAAAAATTTAATGAAGCTTGCGATCGCGTCAAGGGTCACGAGAACTTTATGCTGGATAAATATGGCATTAAGGTGAGCAGCGGTGGTTTAAATGTCTTCGTCACAGGCTCCCTTTCTGGCGGTACTGGTAGCGGTATGCTCATCGATTTGGGCTATTGCATCCGCAATTGGCTCAAAGGTCAAGCCAGCCCCCTGATAACGGCAATTGTGCCGATGCCTAACGCCTTTGCGAGTATCAAAGTGGGCGATCGCGTTCTCGCTAATGGCTACGCAGCGATGATGGAATTAAGCTATTTCTCGGACTACAGAACCGAGTACGCTGTTCAATTTAGCGGTGGATTAGCAGATGAAGTTCGCAACAAACGCCCTCCATTTGATTTTACCTATTTAGTAGGTACAAAAAATGGCGAAAGTGAGTTTTCCCTAGACCAAATTCGGGAAATGATCGGGCAAAATATTTTCCTAGATTTAACTAGCGATTTTGCTCCGCACAAGCGTTCAATCCGAGACAATATTAAAGGTGCTTGGGCGCAAGCAGATCCAGGCGGAAGAGGTTATCCCAAAAACTTTATGAGTTTTGGACTCTCTACAATTGAGATTCCCCTGGCTCAAATTCGCACTTCTTTATCTAGTCGTTTGGGAGTAGATTTAGTTAGTTGGTGGCTGAATGAATCTGTACCGTTACCGCCAAATGTTCTGGATTTGGTGCAAACCGATATCCTAAAAAGAATGCGGTTAACGGACGCGGAACTTATAGCGGATTTATCCTCAGCAAATGATAAATCCTATGTGTCAGAAATTTCTAACTGGGTGAACAGCATCCGCAATGAAATTGCCACCGATAATAAACTGCAATGCACCCATCAAGGTGTAAATGTTATCGGTTCGGAACGCGGTAAAATTCTGCAATTTGTAGATACTTATCTCACACCAAAGGTAGATGAATATCGCGCCAACCACTTGCGGGAATTAAGTCCGGACGAGCGATCGCATGGTGACTTCCTGCAAAAAATGTATGACAACCGCAACCGCATTATCCAGCAGGGAAGAAAAGCGTTAGAGGGGGAGTTGTACGATATTGTACGCGATCGCAACCGAGGATTAAAATTTGCCGATGCCTTCATCGCCACAGCCCGCCAACTATTGACAAATTCAGCAGAAAAGTTTCGCCGCGACTCAGAAAAAATTTGGCAACCCAACGAAGCAAATCGGCAAAGACAGTATGAGACAGCTTTACAAGATATTAATCAATTTAAAAGCTTGTTTGGTCTTACCAAGCAAGCACAAATGGAGAAATATTGCGAAGATGCTCTCACAGGTTTAGAAGGTAGTTTTGTTGCTATTATTCAGCGCAAAGCACGCGCTTTAGCATTAGAAGTAATTACCAGAATGCAAGAACATCTGGAATTACTAGAACGGCGACTGGCTCGATTTAATCAAAAATTGCGGCAACTACGCGATGGTTTCAAACAAAAAGCTGATAAAGAAGCTGATAGCGCCGATGCTTTGAAAATTAACGGAATTAAATTGTATGAACGGGAAGAACTAAACCTGCTCTATCGCGATATGATTGAGCAGTTGGCGGGTGCATCAGAAGGTAGCAAAAGCCGCTATGAATTGGGGATAGATCAAATTTGTAGCACGATGTCAGAAGACGTGTTGCGAGATGCTAGCCCTCTGTGGAAACAGACACGCGCTGCGGGTGAAGTAATGCAGCTATTTGATATTACTCAACTACCGGATGTGAACTCGGATGACTTCAAGGAAATTGTCGTTAGCAGAACTCAGTTAGTAGTAGAAAAGTCTCCCCAAGAAAGTCGGTTTAAGCGGGAACTCGCCGCAAGCGATCGCTTATTCAAAGCCTTGCAAAACGACCCAGAAGCAATCCGTAGCAACATTCGCATCGCCTACCAAAAATCACAACCCCTGATTTTACTTTCCCAAGCCGTTCTCAGCGGTGCAGATGCAGGTTTTACACCAGCATTAAATACCAAAGTTGCCATCGTCGGCGGTCGCAACAGCACCGATCCAGCCGCAATTAAACTGCTACCATATTTGCAAGAACGAGTCGGGAGTAGCGATGCGATCACCCCATTAGGAGATCAAGAACGTCACCGAATTGTTTTTGTGCAAGAAAAAGGCGGCTTTTCTCTGCGTTGCATTGACGGAATGCGAGAGCTGCGACAATCATATCAAGACTGGAAAGGACAATCTATAGAAGCCAAGCGATCGCAACTTAAAGGCGAAAGCAAAGATCCTCCCGTACCTGTCCACATTCAAAAAGAACCGCCTTTCTGGGATGTGTTTCCCGAAGATCCAGAAGTGTTCCGGTTGGTGGTACAAGCACGGGCTTTTGGTGTGTTGCGACTAGAAGAAAATCGCAACACTAAAGAAAATACAATCCGCTACACAAGAAAAACTGTAATTGGCACAGAAAATGTAGATATTGCTTCCGGTTGGGAAGAAGCTGTACAAGTGTTGGAAGTGCTGGCGTGTCGTCCTGATAAAGAGGAAATTCAGCGTCGAGTGACAGCACTCCTTGCCGCCGCTGATCAACCCCAAGAGAAGCGAGTTTTATATAACCAGTTGATGGCTTATCTGAAGCAGCGAGAAGTGGAATTGGAGAAAAATGGGGGAACTGATAGTCCAGATTACAGACGCGAAGCTACGATTATTCAAAATGTCATAGCTGCCAATAAGTTAAATGTTGGTGAAGGTGTTGGTGTGGTGATACCAAAACTGCAAGATCAGCCGCCTGTTAATAATGGTGGTGCTGCACCTGCACAGGTTTTCTGCACCAGTTGCGGCAACAAAAACCCCGCTAATTCTAAGTTTTGTTCCAAGTGCGGTACTCGACTGGTTCAATTCACCTAAATTAATCGATACCTTGATTAACTCGTTCCCAGGCTAAGCCTGGGAACGAGAAGGTGGTCTTTATCTCACCTTTCGATAAATGGCACAAAGGCGATTTGGTTTAAAAATTTTAGCTTTAAACATGAAATTAGGGGGGACGTTAATAATCAAGTGATCCTCAGATTCGTGGAATTTCTCAAATTGGGCTGGCATCCCTTTGGGTGTGGCTGTGCTGTAGGGAACTGGCTGGAAAAGAAATTCTGTAAATTCCACTTCTTCGCACTGCATTTGTTCAGTAATCTGCTTTACAAAAGCTTCACCCCTTAATAAATTAAACAGAGTTTCTTTTGCCTCTGGATCGAGGGTAAAATTGCCATCAAAATTTTCAATGATTTTCAGACCCATTTTATGTACAGCTATTTATTAACGCCTTAGAAAGGATAGCAATAAAATTGTCACTTCGAGCAATTTATTGCATTGGGCGATGTTTTTTTGTAACAAACTCCTTCACAGGTTCGCAATCAACACCAGCTTTATAGATTAAGAATAGTGAAGTATCTGAAATTGGGATAATAACCCAAGCACCAACAACCGCTTGAGCTGCATCGGAACTACGAACTAGAGCTTTCTGGAATAAAGCTATTTTTAATCCTGATAAAACTGGGGATTGAGTAATCCGCTGACTACCATTATTGCCAATAATATCCAAAGAAATAGTTTAGGCTTTTTGTACGTCCACTACCCAATATTTGCCAACATTTAATTCTTCATATAGTAACTGTTTCTCTTTATGGAATTCTTTATTTCCTCCTTCTGAAGCGCTCGGTCGCACCTAGGCGGTTGGTCTAAAAAGTATATTGGACAGCTCAAATAGGATTGCTATAGGATTTATAAAAATCAAAAATTGAACATAAAAGTTAGATCAAGGGTAAATCCAGGTAGCACAGATTCCCCTGATAAAGTAGGTGGAGTTTGATCCTGTGAGAAATTAATGATTTCTACATCTTGATTGGCACGATAAATTTCTGCTCTAGTAGTTTGAGGGTCAATCAACCAGCCAAGGCGCAAGCCGTTGGCGAGGTAATCGAGCATTTTGGTTTGGAGTTTTGACAAGCTATCTGTTTGGGAACGCAGCTCAATTACAAAGTCTGGACACAGAGGAGGAAATCGCCGCTTATCTTCAGAAGATAAGGCTTCCCATCGTTCTCGAATTACCCAAGAGACATCAGGCGATCGCTTCGCGCCATTGGGTAATTGAAAGATGGTGGAAGAGTCAAAGACATAACCTAGTCGTGTCTGACGGTTCCAGATAACCACATCGGCATTTAAATCGGAATTTCTAATACCAGTTTCTCCACCCGTAGGGGACATAATAATCAATTCTCCTTCAGATGTAAGTTCCATGCGCCATTCTTCATTTGCCATGCACAGATGATAAAATTGCTCATCTGTTAGAGCTACCATCGGGGGAACATTCAGAGTTATAGTTTCCATCGCTGATTTGAGGCGAACGTCAAGGTGGTTTTATTTTAAGCGATCGCATCCCCTAAAGGCGCTCCTTATTTGCTCAAAAAACTTTGTATTTGCCTTTTTACTTGATATTTCTGCACAGATAACTCAGACTGCCCATAAAATCACTCTTGGGGAATTCTATATATATGTACCTTAAAAAGTGATTCAAAGCCAATGACAAGTGGACAATCTCGGCTACCATCTAAAAAAGAGTGTCAAACGGCGATTAAGATCCTGACTCAATACGAGCGCCTCGCCAGAAAGTTTCAAAAGAATATTCCGGAAGATCGACTGGCAGAACTTAATCGTTTACGTGATGCTGGAAATATCACCATTAATGATATTCCCGCCACTCTGGGTCATGAATTTCCCGGAGTATTTGGCAACATGACGCTGGAAGAAATCCGCCAGTTGTGCAGTCAAATATAGGAGCGAAAAACTTTAAAGGAGAGTCATATGAGTTTTTACCCCGAAAACCATCTCAACCTCGAAGAACTGATCGCTCACTTTCAAAGCTCCCCTTTGGAAGGAGAGGAGTACGCATCTATCTATTATCCCGAAGTAGCGCTGTTGATTAGGCAACAGGGCGAGGCCGGTATTGCTTTCTTATGGAGGGAAATCGACCGTGCGGATACAGAAAGATTGCGAGCCATTCTCTTTGCACTCACAGTACCTCCACTAGAACACCACACGATAGGCGATCGCCTGCTTTCATACTTACATGATGAACGACCATCAATCGTTGCTGAAGCGGTTGATAGCTTGTGCAGACTGGGCGCAAAGGATACCGCGAATCAAGTTTTACCCCTACTCCAACATCCATCGGGTTACGTTAGAGGTAGCGTTCTGCGCTTTATGAGTCGCCTACATCCAGATAAAGCGTATCCTCTACTGATAGAAGCGCTGAAAGACCCTGATTTTATTGTGCGAGAGAATGCAGCAGACGAGCTAGGCGAGTTAGATGGGGCGGAAGCAATTCCTTACTTACGTCCATTGTTAGTAGACTCTCACCCGGATGTGCAACAAGCAGCACAAACAGCAATTGAGATGCTGGAGGAAAGTGAAAGCGACAAAGTTATACACTAGACCTCTTGCAAAAGTCGATGCTGAGGTAATATGGGGTCTAAACAAAGGCGCTCGCAAAAAACGGGTGAGCGATCACGCAGTCTGATTCATAAGAATATCTGATGAAATAC
>NZ_JAMPKJ010000119.1 GCF_039962115.1 Funiculus sociatus GB2-C1
TAGGTGTCAACAATTTTTTGCCGCAGGTCAAGGGAGTAGGGTTTCATCTCTAATCAAGAAAATACTCATGCTCTATGCTTTGAGCGTACCTCACTAGACAGGAAAAGGCTATACAATCTATTGCACTTATCTTGGAACTCAACAAGAGCTTTAATAAAATTTTCTTTCTTGTGAGGTTGTAAATCTTCTCTCCCCAACCACAGCAAAATTACTTCCTTCCACTGCGGTTCAAAAATACGGTAACTAGCTTTTGGATCTTTGGGATTATTGGGAATGTGGTTTAGAAAAAAGTCCCAATCATCAATTAACGTTGCTGCAAAATACTCCTGAAACGTAGGATGAAAGAAAGCGTAAACTGGCTTGAGGGGATTTTCTGCTTCAACACCTATTTGATTCAACCATCCCAATTTGTCAGATAACTCAAATAATTCTGGATAGGGTTTCTTCAGTCCCTCATCAACTAAACTCTGGGGCAGGATAGATTTGAATCCCTTGTCGATCGCTTTCAAAGCCAGTCGTCCAAGAGCTGCATTTAAGTCTCTTTGCTGTGCTGAGGTGGTGGGAAATACCCCCTTTTTCAAGACGTAGAGTGCCTCAACAAACATCTCATAGAGTTCAGCTTTGGTATCTGGTAATTTTCCTCGTCCCGATTGCCAAGTAAAACACAATAGCGCTAACCGTAGAGGATGGCGTGCTAAATCCTTGATTCGCTCTTTACCAGTTTCGTCTAAAGCCTCCCGTAATTGTTGACCCCCTTCACTCCCCCCTACGCAGGGAGAGGCTTCTTGCTCCCTCTCCTTGTAGGGGAGGGCTAGGGAGGGGTTCCCAAACCACTTATCAATAAACTGTTTCACCTGATCTGAATTCTTGCCATCCCCATAGCTGAAATCCAGCATTTTGTAAGTATCAAACTCAGACAGAGCATTCCCCGCAGCATCCCAGAGATTCAGGCGGCAAGTCAGCACCACCCGCACATTTTTCAGCAAGGGAACTCTGACGAATTCGGCAAGTTTTCCCAAGGGATCAGCGACTTGCATCTCATCTGCACCATCCAACAGCAACCACACTCGCCCATCTTTTAAGTGTTGTTCTAACTGTTCCACCCATTGAGGTGATGCAGCATCCAACTTACTCGCCGCATCTGGCAGCCAATCTTTGAGCAAATACTCCTGTAGAGGCTTTGCGCCAACTACCCCTAAAGAAATCCAAATCGGCAAATCCTCAGTTTCATCCAACACCCAATCAGCAATCTTCAACAACTGAGTTGTTTTTCCTGCACCTGGTTCGCCAATGATAGTAAGGTGCTTGCCGTTATTTTTAGGACTTTTTTGGTTAGCGAGAACCTGCTGACAAAAATCCTTGTATTCAATCGGAGTAATTTTTTCCTTTTCTTCTACCTCTCGATATACCTGTGAACCTTTATCTGGTGAAACGTCTTTCTGATGCTGAACCTTTTTTGGGCGTTTAATCAATCCTAGAGGAACCTGAATGTCATCCAGTTTAAACGTTATTTCCATACCAGAAGTAAACAGATTGCTGGCAAGTTCCCGCTTGGATTCCAGCATGGCACGGCAGACTTCTCGCCAGTCAATCTCAATATCAGTTGCACCCGACGAACTAGTAGCTAAACCCTGCGATTCTTGCCATTCCAGATACTTATGCTTCAGCCAAGCAACAAATACAGAATCTCTAGCTTGACCCCTCTTACCTTTCAGGCTTGGAACATCCTGACGAGCTTCTCGCTGACTTAACCTCTCAGTGTAAATTGTCCGCATATGTTTGCTGACAGTTTCCGCATTAGGAGGCAAGTTATTTTCTTGTGTAGCTTGCTCTGCAACTGCTTTATCAGTTTTTATATGCTTTTCATCCTCATCGGGAAACTTCGCCAGGACAACGGCTATTTCTGTAGGACTCAAATTATAGGGTGGACGAGATAGTAGACTCACTAAAAAATTTTGCCACGAACTCATAGTGTAGATAGTTTTCCAGCTTCTTGCAGAACTAGACAGTAACTTATTGAGATTAACAAAAATGGCTTAAAAAGTGTAAAAGTTTAAGCTTTTGCTTACCGGAAAAATTTTTCCATTTATTTCCGCTCTAATGGAAAGTATCTTCCGAAACTTTTTTGAATACAGCCTATAGGATGGTGAGCAAGTAGAAATTTAATTGATTTACATGAATAACAACCACTCAACCATCAACTACAACGACTGCAACTTCCACGACTTCTCAGCAACCGCACCTTCCAACTATCCCGAATGCGATCGCCAAACAAAAACCAACGGTCAAAACCTGATCATTCCCACAGAAACAGAGGTTTGGAAGTTTCTTCAAGATGAATGCAAACTGGATATCACCCAAATCTCCATCAGACCTCCCTTTGATCAATGGTGGAATATCCTCCACGAAGGCAGCCACTACGCTACTAAGCCACTAAGTTACCTTACTCTGTGGCGTGAAAACGGTTCTTCAGGAGAAGTCCCTAGCCTAGACTGGCTCAGTGGCGATGGACTGATTAAACCCAAAGATCCAACCCCCGATGAATGGGGATGCCGTGCCTGGTGTCTGCAAGTTCTGAAATATAGAGGCTGGAAAAATCCTCTCGATTGCCCTGAATATCCTAGAAACTGGGAAGGATACCAAACTCACAATCCTCGTCTGTGGATGCTCAACAACACCACCAGTCCTTCTCACTCATTCCAGAAAAACGGGTTTGAACAACTTAAATCTGTGGGGATTGACGTAAGTCAGAGCATCTTCCGCCCCACCAAAGAAATCAAAATAATTGGCTTGCAACCTATTGTTGGTTGGGACTTTCCCAAAAGTGCTTAATCATTCTGCACACTACATGGCTTGCGATCGCACAGCACAACACTTAACAAGCCATATCTTCTGAGGTTTTGCAAGTCTTATTCCACGAGATTAAGCCGTTTATTGCCATAAAAAAAAGAATCACATAAAGCAAAGCAATAAACCGGACTCCTTTCACGTAGTACAACCCAATTCCTATTACATCAACCGCAATCCAGTAATACCAGCTTTCGATTCGCTTTTGAGCCAATAGCCACATCGCTGTGAAACTTGCAATCGTCGTCAGGGCATCCAAATAGGGGAAAGAAGCTTTCTCAGAAAACAGGGTAGGAAACAGTATATGGACACGGCTCATAAAAGCCCCAATAACAAAAGAAACGGCAATTGTAACAGCCAAAACCAAGATTAAACTTCGCCGCGAACTGTATCTGAAATCTCCGGCTTTGCCTGTACCTCGACGAGATGCACTCCACCGCCACCAACCATACACGCTTGCTCCCAAATAGTAGACCTGTTCGAGGGTATCTGAGTACAAGCGTATCTGGTAAAAAAGCGCCATATACAGCAGTACACTTACAATACCAACTGGCCAGGTTAGCATTTGCTTTCTGGCGATGAGCCACACCGACCACAAATAGAGTATCGTTCCTATGAATTCTATGTAGCTCATAGGATATCCAAGGATCGTAAAGGCAATGTTGTTTACACTGAACAATTCAAGCATTGTGATGAGTTACGCCATTTCTCTCTTCATCTTTTGTTTGCTCAATCTTATTGGCGCTCGACGAACAAGTCCAGCAAATTCTCATACTTTCGGTACTTCTCTAAGACTCTCTTCACGTACTGAACTCTTGTTTCCAGCTCACCTTGTACGAGGAAGAAGGGAATCTTGCGAAGAATTAAATCGTTAACAATTTGCTTTTGAAAGATACATCGATTCACATCTCCAGAACGGTCCCAAGTGTCGTCATAGGGGATATCTACATCACAAACAAACACAAGGTCATAGCGTGAAGCTGCCCGATTAGCTAATTCGGCAAGTCGTGGTGCTACCGTGTTGTGATAGTACAGTGAAAACATATAGGTGGTAATCGCATTGGTATCCGTAAATAAGTACCGATTTGCCTGGTATAGCAGTGCTTCTTCACGGTTCAAGTGTCCAGAAGCAATCTCAACTAATTGTTCGAGAGACAGCCGACGATCAACTTGATGCTTCTCCCAATACTCCCGCCCATACTCCGGCATCCAAACCGTATCGTATTCCTGTGCGAGTCGGGATGCAAGCGTTGTCTTGCCCGTGGACGGAGCGCCCAGGAAAACTACATTCGTTATCAAGTCGCGATAAACCCAAGGATGCAAATACTCGCGATAGGCAAAGGTATCTTTTCTGATTTGTGTGCCAGAAATGGGTACGGTTTGGCGGTCATAATCCACGATTCGATTGACCGCTCCCAGGGCTAAACTCATATGTTCTCCATAAAATTCACTCGAATAAAAGTGGGTGATTCCCTGTAGCTTCAAGCGATTTAGAATATAATTTTCATGTTTTTTCTTGATTTCAGGTGTATCTCCGACTTCAGTCGGGCCATCCCAAGCCTCGATAACTTGTACTTGGGGATAGAGTTTCCTCACCCAAGCTGCTCGAATATTCAGAGGGACGGACGTTGTTTCTCTCGCCTCGTAAAGGATTACAATCACCTCATTCATTTGGGATAATGCCGTTTCAATCAAAAACTGGTGTCCTTTGTGGAACGGCGCAAATTTTCCAAGAGTAAGTCCACGTTGGCTAGCCATTATTCATGATGTAAGTGTGCGACAAGGGAAAAGAGTTGACTGCTACTCTTTATAGAGAAACCCGAACGGGTTTTATTCATAAGGTAATACGAGACGTTCGCGGACTCGAAGAGAGCTGCGCTCTAATCGCACGCTCTTTTTGTGGGATTGTTTAGCCCCGTGCATGGAAGGAAGAGGATATGCGAAAACTCTTGGAAACAACGGCTGAATATGCTATTTGCTATCTTGAAGGCTTAGACGCTCGTAAGGTTGCGCCAACAGAGGAAGCGATCGCTAACCTCATCCAGTTTGATGAACCTCTCCCCAATCAGCCTGTCGAACCGGAACTTATCTTGCAACTACTCGATCAAGTTGGCTCACCCGCATCAATGGCACAAGCAGGCTCCCGCTTCTTCGGATTTGTCACGGGTGGTTCCCTGCCTGCCGCCTTAGCCGCCAACTGGCTAGCCGCCGCGTGGGACCAAAATTGTGGACTCTATCGCATCACCCCAGCTACAGCCTTACTGGAGCAGGTAGCTCTGCGTTGGCTGCTAGACTTACTGCATCTCCCCGCCGAGTGTGGTGGTGCCTTCGTCACGGGAGCAACCGTTGCTAACTTTACCGCATTAGCCGCCGCCCGCCACGCCGTACTCGAACGAGAGGGTTGGAATGTAGAAACAGACGGGTTGTTTGGTGCGCCACCGATTACGGTTGCAGTCAGCGAGGAAGCACACCCAAGCTTGTTGAAAGCGTTAGGATTGCTGGGATTAGGTCGAAGCCGAGTCGTGAAAGTGCCCGTTGATGGACAGGGGCGGATGCGTCCGGACGCTATTCCCACCCTGACTCGTCCTGCGATTATTTGTACCCAAGTGGGAAATGTCAACACAGGCGCGTGCGATCCAGTTGGAGCGATTTGCGATCGCGCAAAAGTTGTGGGAGCTTGGGTGCATGTAGACGGTGCATTCGGACTCTGGGCAGCCACTGCTCCATCGTTGGCGCACCTCACCGCTGGTATGGAAGAGGCAGATTCTTGGGCGACAGATGCTCACAAGTGGTTGAACGTGCCGTATGACAGTGGGTTGGCGTTTGTTCGCGATGCCAAGGCGTTGCAAGCGGCAATGGCGATTACTGCCGAATATTTACCCACCGTCAGCGAGCAGCGCAACCCGTCAGACTATACTCCTGAATTATCGAGGCGTGCGCGTGGCGTTGAAGTGTGGGCAGCTTTGCGATCGCTCGGTCGTTCTGGTTTGGCAGATTTAATTGAGCGTACCTGTTGCCATGCCAGACACTTTGCCAAAGAGTTAAAAGCTGCTGGATACCAAGTTCTCAACGATGTGGTGTTGAATCAAGTCTTAGTGTCTTTTGGGGATGCAGAAACGACTCATCGGGTGATTGCCGATATTCAAGCTGAGGGGACTTGTTGGTGTGGCAGTACGGTTTGGCAAGGGCAGACGGCGATGCGAATTAGTGTTTCGTCTTGGGCAACAACGGATGCTGATGTGGAAAAAAGTTTGGCAGCTATGCTGCGAGTGGCTGGGAAATATTGTTCTGGTGAATTTTAGGCAGGAATCGTGGGGGTTAATGCTTGCGATCACACTGGTGTCTACGTGCAACCAAAACCAACCTAAAGAAGTCATCACTCTCTTCATTCACGTCAGTGATCGTGTAGCGTAATGGATGTAATCGCATCCTTGAGCAGTTCTGCCGAATAGCATCAATATTGCCGTTCATTTAGCCCATTCAGGTAGTTGATTTCGGCTAGCAGTTCTTTAACCAACTTATTCTATTTAGGGAATACGAATTCCTGATTGAAAAAGTTTTATATACTGTTCGTTCACAAATCGTGGAATTTCTGTGACCAAGTCGAAAACCATTTGGGTGTTGTTAACGAAATCTTTCAACGTGAAGCGACCATCAGAGCTGTATGCAGAATACCTTTTGAGTTCTGCCTCCATCGAGTTGCTAGAAAAGTGAATCAAGTTGTTACGCAATGCTTTGAGAACTTCATCGACATCGAGCGGAAGATCAACAGGATCGATAATCCCCTCAACGTCTCTAGCAATTCGCAAAGCTTCACCAAGCCCACCAATGTTGTTTGTGACTGCTGGTTGTACCACGTTATTAGGCGACCAATGCTCGACAAGAAAAGATGGACACTTAACGACTAGGTCAACTCTTTTCTTTGAGGAGTTTTCTGATCTTCTAATTTCTATGTCTACTGGTAAATTACCACTGCTCGATGTTACAAGGCTGGCAGCAGATTGGGGCACGGGATCTATAAAAGTCAATGTATATGAATTGCCATTAACATCAACTTGGGCTTTCGCATAATTGTATATGTTTTGGCGATTTGCATTGTGAGTAAACGTGTAACCTCGAGTTGCCAATATATCTCGCAGAGTAGCTTCGACCGCGATTGACATTAGTGCCAAGGAAGTAGCGTACACCTTTTGCCGAAATAAGAGAAATCCACTACGTAGATATTGCATAACATCCCACGGGATAATCTCGCCCCAACTGTTTTTGTACACCGAACCGATTACTAATATCTTGTCTTGACCCAGTCCCCCACCTAAATCAAGTGCAAGCTCCCACTCTATGACCCACGCAGAATCGGTAGTGAGGCGAATTCTGAATTCATTACTACTCTGGATTGTGGTTAACTGGAGCAGATGTTGTCCAAGTGCCTGCATTCCCTGCAATTGCAACTGCAAATAGACTTCCTCAATTAGATCAAAGAATAGACCTTGCCTCCCAAGTACATTTTGATACCGACCGAGTAAACCTTCAATTTCCTCATGTTTTCGAGTGTTGTGTGTAGTTGAAGTGGGAGGAGTAAACTGAAAGCTGCGTTTATGAGCGACCTGTGCCATAGCGTCGAAAATCACATTATCAATATTCAATTGCTGCCGCATTCTTTGATATGCTGCTACAGCTTCAACCGAAGAAAGACAGTGCTGCAAGGGGTTCATTGCAGACCTCCTCCCGAATGGAGGTGTTCCAACATAGCGTTCAGATTTTCCTCTGCCTGATCTAGTCTGTCTTCATACTCGTGTAGCATCTGTTGCGACACAAGTATTTCGTGGTACGCACTAGTTACCCGACTGATGATCTGTTTTTGCTCTTCTAAACTGGGTACTGGGACTTGAACCTCCAACAGTGCATTTTTCGTAATTTGCGGGATTACAGAACCAGTTGTCCGTTCCAGTAATTGATGCGTGACGAATGTGCTGTTGAGTGCGATAGCTAGATAAGCTGGTGATAGTTGTGCGGATTCCGTCCTGACAACTATGATGTTTCGACTCACATAGTAGCCAGCAAGTTCTTGCTCCACTAATGCCGCTTGCCCACGGTATGTACTGAGTGCATTTATAACTATGTCATTAGCCTTTGTCACTACAGGATTGTTAGGCAACTTTAACTTATTGGTTCGATCAAGCTTTGCAACATCTATCGACAGCTTACGCACAGCGGCAGGACCGACTACAAATAGATCGCCATTTTCTTCAAGTGTTAGCTTTGAACCTTTAAAAATGTCAACAATATCGCCAAGACGTACCGTTGTATAAGTTGATAGTGGTTTGCCTTGTTTTGATGGAGAGTATCGATCAACTGTCAAGTTCTCAGCAACTAAGTCGTTACCTGAGACTAACCACGCTTTAGCAGCCCCAGCCGCGTCTATGTCCTGTAGGTGAAACGCTTCCAACAACTGTGCAATATGTGGAATCTGGAGGCAACTGGTAATGGTATGAGTGTTAGTTGGAACATCTGATTGATATATGCGCCCCATTAAAACATTGTCGAAGCTATTCACGGGATGTTTATCCAGCACTAATATACTCGCTCTAACACTGGTGTTAGGCATGAATGCGTCAAGTCCAAAGATAGCTTTAATGCTGGTATGAGTAAGCATATATTGGCGAAGTTCTTTCCGTCGCGATCCCTGAGAGAACAGAAATCCTTCCGGTACGATTGCGACAATACGCCCTCCTTGCGTAACCCAATTAATAGCTAGTGAAAGATATATATCCTCACTTAATCCCCCTCTTTGATCAGAAGATGAAAGCTTAACGTTAAAAGGAGGAGCAACTATAATTTTTGAAGGCTGAGTTAAGGTTTCAGAGTACCTTAAATTGTTCGGCGGCATTTCGTCGAACAAGATTTGGTTCTGACTATTGGATGCAAGAATTCGCTGTTGAATACTAGCCCATAAGTAATTGATAGGATGATTAACAATACTGATAATCGGTGCCTTGTTGTCAGATATAGCTACTGCCGCTGCTACGTCCCCGAAATTACTGAAAATATCCAAAACTCGATCTTCTGTGTTAATATCCGCAAGTTGCACGAATAGGTCATTCAACCAACGCGGAAGCTTGAATGCATACAGTAATGTTGAATGTTAAGAAAACCTCAATAAAAATAGCCCAAAATCTGTTATATTTTGGACTATCAATCTAAATATATCTATTAATAATGATTATAAATTCCTTCCCGAAGATTGTCAAAGATATCCTCAGAAGACTACCAAAAAATGATTATCCAGTGTTGAACAGTCGTCTGTTCTTTGAGTGTTGGCTATCTTATGCCCTGGATAACAGCTTAACGAG
>NZ_JAMPKJ010000120.1 GCF_039962115.1 Funiculus sociatus GB2-C1
AATCGTCGAAAAAGATTTGGTTTAAGGTTTAATCTGATTGCTGCTCTCTACAATTACGAGCTTTGCCTCCCCAAAATCAAATCTTCCTGAGCGACTTTTGCAAGAGGTCTATTGAAATGCCAGATAGGTAGATTACAAACATGAAATACAAAACATCATTGATTTTGCGGCATCAACAAATCGAGGACAGTATGCAAACGTTCTCACACCCTTGGTATCCAAAATCCGAAATCTCAGGTACACAAATGGGGCGTTTGTTGAACTAACCTTGGTTAGTTAAGCTTAGTTAAGCCGTTGCCAAACCTTAACTATATGTTTTGCTCCTGCTACCAAAAGCTTTCCATCCAAGCTAAATGCTATTGCATGACTTCTACTCCAACGGTTTCTAAGTTGATTGGGATATTCACAAATCAACTGACCTGTATCAACTTGATAAAGATATACTGTTCCATCGGTGTCGATGCCTGCAAGCAACTGATTATCAGAACTAATTGTGACTGCATCAATACAAGCTTTATGTGGAATCTCATATCTAAGATTCGGTCTTACTCCGTTCAGCAGATTTTCATATGATATATTCCACATTCTGATCGTCTTATCATAGCTGCAACTTGCTAGTAACAAGCTATTATTGGAGAAGCAGATATTACTAATTTCTTCGTTATGTGCAAGAAATTTGCCAACCATCTGTTGCTCTTCAATTTTCCAAAATCTAATATTTCTATCTTTTCCCGCCGCTCCTAAAATATTACCTTTAGGATGAACCGAAACTGAATTTACACAATTCTCGGCATCTAAGGTAAACTCTAACTCATGTTTAGTTAAATTCCATACTTTAATAGTTTCATCGGCACTACCACTAACAAGTTTTTCTCCTTGTGGAGTATAGGCTAAGGAATATATTGAACTTGAATGTCCTGTTAATATCTTAAGTAATTTTTTCGTTTTAGAAGCCCAAACTCTTATTGTTTCGTCGTCACTTGCTGAAGCAAAAAACTGATTGTCGGGACTTAAAGCAAGAGCAGTTACATCACCACTATGCCCATCGCCAGCCTCTGTTCTAGTACTTTTAATACTATGTTGTAAAGTTTGATGTTCTAAATCCCAGAATTTAATACAGTGACAACTATCTCCGGTTACAACCGTTTTATTAGTTCGACTGATGATTAGACTGCATATATCTCCACCTTTAGTTTTAATCTCGCATTCTCTCCACTGCAAATTCTGCATGAATTCTAGATTTTTCAGATAGTTCTTTAAACCGCTACCGTGAAGCAAATCCTCTATTGTAACAGTAACAAACGAGTCAGCTTCATTTTTCTCAAAATTACTTATACTCTCGCTAATTCTCCGCTTGATTAAGGCTGAAGGAATAAAGCCGGCCATAACAAGCCTATATTCAGAACGAAACTCATCAAAAGATTGATGCGCCCAATTCTTATCATGAACTAGCACACAGGCTAAAATTTCATTAGAATCGATTTCACTGCTGGAAAATCTCCATTGACTTTTTGTATTTCCATATCTAGTTTTAACTTGCATTCCAACATTCCTATTGGAACTACTTCTAAAATCCACCTTGCCGTCACCAGTAGGAAGAATTTCGTAATTTAATGGGGTGATGTAATCTCCAAGACAATGTTTTACAGTAAGTTCTCCAACCTTTCCTTTGAAGTGATTACAAAAAGTTGTGCGTGCATCGTTACTTTGATGCCTAAATTTATTAACCATGCACCAAGCGAACGCACGAGCCTCTGTTAATTCATCCAATGTGATAATCTTTAACTCGCTGTAATTGCCCTCATATCTAGAACATAATAATTCTTCATCTTGATTGGTATTCAGCCTTTGTATAAACTCAACTTGTATTGACTTCAAAAGGTTAATAACGTCCATAACTTGCTAGAGTTGCTTCTAAATGACTCAATTATCTCCTAGACGAGGTTGTGTGAGAGAGGAGTTAAAGGGAGCTAACACGTCAGTACAGCGGACGGCTGATTCAGCCTTCGTCTTTGCTTGTAGGCTATCTCCCACCACTGACGTTTGCCGTTAGACGCTTTTGTGATGTCATGTTTGCTCGCCTTACCTTCCATCTCACTTCAAGCGTTGGGTTTCGTTTCGACTTATCTGTCACTGATGAGTTTAGCGGCTAGCGTTCCAAGGGGAGCGATCGCGGTTAGGTTGAGATTGCGGGTAGACAATCGACCTTGAATCAGCCTTATGTGGGTACTCATCCTGAGAAATCAGCGTCATGCTAGATTGATTAAGTAAGCCCTACACGGTGTTTCAGGCTATGAGCTTCAGTGATGTAATCGAGGCAATCAAAAGCCTCTCCACAGAGGAGAAGCAAGAAATTCAATTGCTACTGAGGCAGTATCTACGGGAAGAGCGCCGTGAGGAAATATATGAAAATTTTCAAACAGCACGAGTAGAAGAGCAAAATGGCGAACTGAGATTTTCCTCCGATATTAATGCGCTGAGACAGTTAATAGAGGAGTGATGGTAGAAATTACTTTTAGTTCCTCATTCCGTCATGCTTTCAAAAAGCGAATCAAGGGAAATTTAGATTTAGAAGCAAGATTTTGGCAAAAAGTAGAGCAATTTACTATAGACCCATTCGATCAAAGCTTGAAAACTCACAAATTGTCAGGCAATCTCAAGGATCTATGGAGTTTTACCCTGGAATACGACGAGAGGGTGTTATTTTACTTTACTGAGGATGGGAATGCTGTATTTGTAGATATTGGTAGCCACGACGAGGTGTATTAAAAAACACGATCGGCCTATAAGCGGTCTACGTATAACCTTTCTGCACCAGACATTTCACTGCAAGCATTAGACTTTGTTTCGGGGTTATCTGTCGCTGATGAGTTTAACTCTTAGCGTTCCAAGGATGCGATCGCTTACGCCGATACCAAAGGGTATGGCTTGCTTTCAGGATGAAAAAAAGAAATTTTTCCATCCCCTTGACAATTATGTATTACGATTGTAGTATATAAATTAAGGCAAACAAATCAAACCTGTTTAATACGCTTTGCCAACCAGCTTTTAAGGAGGTGTCTAAAATGGTTCACATTCGTTTTGAAGGTCGTTCCTACGACATCACAGAAAATCAACTGGGTGTGACGGCTGGAATGAACGACAAAGCCGTTAAGGAACGCCTTGCACAGCATTTTGATGTTAGACGCGATCGCTTAGAAACATACGTTATTGAGCGTCGTCCCAGCGGCGATCTAATCATCCGTCCAGAAGCCGTATATGGCTAGATAAAAACTTTCACTCTGTGTCCCGATAGAAGAAGCATACACTCTTTTCGTAACTATAACGGCCCTAAGGTAGCGATGTTCGGGCAACCGGCTAGCGAAGCATTCTAAATCTCACGTTAGATTAAGTTTGCGCGTCCACTACCAGGTGTAACCTTGGTAAGAACGGCAGATGTGAAATAGCTTTTTCGACTTGCATGGAGCAACCTTTTAAAACCTTTTCCCGCGCCCTAATTTGTGAAGCATACACACATTCCCGTTACGATCGGGGAGGTAGTGGGTACTCTTCGAGAAGGCTTCGCCTACGATTCCCACCAGCTGCATTAAAAGCGGCTGTAGCTCAATGGATAGAGCGCCAAAGTGAAAACAGCTTTGCTAACTTTGCGGGATTAAAAATTACAAATCGTGGGTATCGATGGCACGCGCCCCGACTTTTGAAGCATACAAACTGGTAACGTTCGGGAAACCGAATTGTAGGTTCAATTCCTACCCTCTCCGCCTTTTGGAGAGGTGTAAAAAAAGCTTCTTAGACTTGCGTGTAGCCTCTCATATTTCTCCATAAATGCAGAGAAAAATATCCACTTCGCACCCTAACTGAGAAAGCTTACATACTAACTCTGTGGTAGAGTGATCGACTCTTAATCGATAAGTCGGGTTCAACTCCCGAAGCAGCTTTCTGAACTTGTGCGAGGTGACAATTTTTTCAAAAACAGATTGCCAACTAAATAGTGTTTTTTATGGATACTCAGCTTTAAATTTTGTGTTCCGCACCCTAACCTGAGAAGCATACACACATCCGCCTGATAAGCGGGAAATGTAGGTTCAATTCCTACCGCTGCCATTATTTGGCAGTGTAGAGTAACGGTAACTCTCCAGTGAATAGCTTTTTAAACTTGTGCGGGACACTGATTATTTCTAATTGTCAAAATTCCCACTACGCGCCCTAATCGATAAAGCTTACATACTAGCCGAATTGGTACAGGCGCTTGACTGATAATCAAGATTATGCAGGTTCAAATCCTGCGTATAAACAAACAGCTTTTTCAACTTGCGCGTAGTGTCAATATTTCATATCTAACGATGAGGAGGAGTATAACAATGTCTGTAAAAACACTTAATATTTTAGAGCAGTTGAAATCATTAACGCTAATTGAGACTGCTGAACTGGTTACGCAAATTGAAAATACTTTTAGAGTAGATGCTTCTCCTCGCCAGTGGACAGTGATTACTGAGGAAAAAGAGGACAAGTCTGAAAAACCCCCAGTACAAACTGAGTTTAATGTGGTTCTGGAGGAAGTTCCTGCTGATAAGAAAATTGCAATACTCAAAGTTGTACGGACTTTGACAGGATTGGATCTGAAGGCAGCAAAAGATTTTGTTGAGTCAACGCCGAAAGTAGTGAAGGAAGCGATCGCGCTTGACATAGCCTCTGATATCAAACAACAACTGGAAGCAGCAGGCGCAAAAGTTTATCTCAGTTAATGATGGTTGTGAAATACCAATCAGTCGGTGAGATAGAAAATCTAATTGCGGCATTCGAGAATTGCACCTTGCCACGAAGCGAGTGGGATCATCATGCACACTTAACCGTTGCAGTATGGTATCTCACTCGTTACTCGGAGGGAGAAGCGACGAATTTAATCCGCGATCGCATCCAGCACTACAACAAAGTTAATGGCATCCAAACCACCAACGACAGCGGCTATCACGAAACCATAACTCTATTTTGGATTCGGATAATAAGTAGATATCTGTCGATTGCAGGGAAAAATTTTTCTATCGTAGATATTGTTAACGAGTTTATCAAAAATTACGGGAAAAAGTCTTTTCCATTGCAATACTACAGTCGCGATCGCTTAATGTCTTGGCAAGCTCGGATAAGTTGGATCGAACCGGATTTGAAACCTTTAGATTAGCAGGGATGACAGTCTCTTGCTTGGCGAATTATAATGGCAGTTGTCGCCGCGCCCCAACAGAAAAAGCTTACATACCCTGTTAAGGTAAAAAAACCGCTTTTTCGACTTGCGCGGCACCAAATTACTTGCGTGCGACATCTGCCTCCTCAACACTTCAAGATGAAATGGAGGTAGTTGCAATGAATACACTAGAACGCGACTTGCGTTTGGAAATGCTCAATAGTCTGCTGACTACGCCACACCGGGAATTGGGTAAGGTAGCAGAAGTGCATAAGATGATGGTGGAACTTGACCCCATCTTTTACGGACACCTGGCTGTATGGTATCAGCGTCAGGGTGATGTGCGCGACCACAAGGAAGTTTTTGTCGGCAATTTGCTTACCAGCAGCTTGAACGAACATCGGGGTGCGGGTTTTATGATGCTACAAGAATTTCCGCCTTATCAGGTGGCAAGAATTGTAGACTTTATGAAGCAGCATCAGCAAAAGTTACCGCGTTCGGCGCGGACTGCGGTGCGGCGTTATTTGCAGGAACGGGAAAAGAATGCTGCGTTTTTCGATCGCGCTGCGGTGCGAGGACGCAAGGCGATGAAGCATCTTTATGCAAGTTTGCACATACGCCCTAGCGATAGCGCTAACGCCGTACTATTCAAAGATGCACCGCCTGAAGATAGCCTTGCGTTTGCACTCAAGCAACTTGCAAAAGCAGAAACACCACAAGCACAAGCACAACTGATTGCAGAACACAAAATTCCCTACACTGTCGCCATTGGTGCAGTGAAGGAAGTAACGCCAGAGGTGCTGATGGCGCTGGTTAACGCCATGTCACCGCAAGAAGCCATCAATAACCTTAAGTCACTCCAAGCGCGAGGTGCGATGGAAAACGCTGAGGTGAAGGTGTTGATTGATGCAAAACTGACAGAAGCTGCAACAAGCGATCGCGTGTCTGCATTCAAGGCGATGAAAGCCGCAGGTGTTGCTAACGTCGATGATGCAACTGTGGCGCAACTAGAGCAAGTTGTCAACGAACAGGTGAAAAAGCGGGGTAAGATTACCAAGTCTACCGCCTTGTTTGTAGACAAAAGCAGCAGCATGACTGAAGCGCTGGAAGTCGGAAAGCAAATTGCAGCTTTGATTTCTGGCATCAGCGAAGGTAACTTGTTTGTTTATGCTTTCGACACCAAAGCTGTTGAAGTAAAAGCACAAGGTAAAGCGCTGTCAGATTGGGAGAAAGCTTTCCAGAAGCTGTTTCCGGATGGTTGCACTAGCATCGGTGCATCGCTGGAAAAGATGCGGCAAAACAAGCAGTCGGCAGAACAAATTATCATCGTTACCGATGAAGGCGAAAACAACGCTCCTTTCTTCAACACAGTTTATCCCCAATACTGCGAAGAATTGAAGGTTGTGCCGAATGTAATTATTGTCAAAGTCGGCAATCACGGCAACTACTTAGAAAAACAATTGCAGCAATCTCAAGTTTCGCTGGAGACATTCACCTTCGCAGGTGATTACTACTCGCTGCCAAACTTGGTGCCATTGTTGTCTCGTCCATCTCGCCTTGAGTTGTTGATGGAAATTCTAGAGACACCATTGCCAGTGCGAGTTGATAACTAGATCTGCTCAATTGTAGCGCCATAGTAGCGTGAGAAAACCTAACCTCCTAATCCCTTTCCCTCGTAAGGAAGCGGAAGAAAAAAGCCCCTCTCCTGCGAGGAGAGGGGTTGGGGAAAGGTCAACAAAATTATTAGTCAAGGAGGAACCAAACATGGTGGAAATAACTGCAAAAGCCGTCAAAGAACTGCGCCAACAAACAGGTGCAGGCATGATGAATTGTAAAAAGGCGCTGGATGAAACCAATGGCGATATGGCGAAAGCGATCGCATGGTTGCGGCAAAAAGTTATGGTTAGCACAGGAGGATGCGGAAGTCGCATTTCGGCAGAAGGAATTATTGACAGCTACATTCATACTGGCGGTAGAGTCGGCGTGCTAGTAGAAGTGAACTGCGAAACTGATTTTGTAAGTCGCAGTGAAGTATTTCAAAATCTGGTGCGAAACATCGCCATGCAAATTGCCGCTTGTCCGAATGTAGAATACGTGAAAGTAGCAGACATTCCGGCTGCAATTGTCGAGAAAGAAACACAAATCGAAATGGGACGGGATGACTTAACTTCCAAACCAGGAAACATCAAAGAAAAAAATCTTCAAGGACGAATTGAAAAACGCCTGAAAGAAATGTCTTTGATGGATCAGCCTTACATTCGCGACCACAGTATCGTGGTGGAAGAACTGGTTAAGCAAAGCGTAGCTCAACTCGGCGAAAATATCCAAGTGCGTCGCTTTGTCCGCTTTAACTTAGGCGAAGGCATTGCAAAGCCAGAAAGCAACTTTGCCGAAAAAGTCGCTGCACAAATGGGCGGTAGGGAATAAAGCTGACAGTTTATACTTGTGGGGTGGGCATCTTGTCTGCCCTACTTGCTTCAGAATCGTTAAGCTACTTCTACTCAGCACTTCCAAGATAGGATAGTCTTAATAATAAAAATTTGAAACAATGGCAAGCCCTTCCCTGCCAGTTCAAGATATACCTAGAGAACGTACCCATCGAGTTATCCTGCAAGGGGTTAGTTGGCAAACTTATCAAGCATTGTTAACTGAAATGGGGGATAATCGTTCTTCTCGTCTTGCCTACGATCGAGGTGTATTAGAAATCACAATGCCGTCCGACCGCCACGAAACCAACACGAAGCTTTTGGAACGGATGATCGAGGCATTAACTGAAGAGTTAGATTTACCGATAAAAGGATTTCGTTCAACAACTCTAAATCGAGAAGACTTACAGCGTGGTGCAGAACCAGATTCTTGCTATTACATCCAAAATGTTGAGCGCATTCAAGGTAGAACGATAGACCTTACCAAAGAGCCTGCACCTGATTTAGTGATTGAGGTTGATATTACCAGTCCCTCTAGTAAAAGATTGCAAATTTACAGTCAGTTAGGAGTTTCCGAGGTTTGGCGTTATGTTGGACAGACGGTAGAAATTAACCAGTTACAGGCAGGAATATACAATCTCTGCGAGAATAGCCCAACCTTTCCATTTGTATCTGTAGAAATTATCAATCAATTTTTACAGCAAGCAGAAACCCAGGATGATACTACTTTTATTCGTACTTGGCGTAAGTGGATAAGGGAGAAGCTGCGGGAAAAAGAGGATCGGTGAGGATGCGATGATCGGATTGTAGGATATTTTGCTAAAACCTCGTTAATGTTATTCCTTCTTTATGAATAGAAATTCCCACATACATCGTCATTTGTGGTGCCTTAAAACCTAAATAGCAACCATCTGGAGAGCTTATAGTTAATTCACCGCCTTCTGTAGCACTAATTCGTCCTCCTCTGTAGAACATATTTAATTCTTCAAAAATTAATCCTCACCGTTCGCTCATTTGGATGACCCAGTAACCAAATAAATAGCTTCAAGTGTAGCCGTACTGGGCAATTCGGCTATGGAGAAGATGCACCAACTACAGACTTAACGGCATC
>NZ_JAMPKJ010000121.1 GCF_039962115.1 Funiculus sociatus GB2-C1
ATCGTTGAAGATTTAATGAGATTAAATCGCAATAAATTAGAGCATTATTTACGAGGGATGAGGGCTATGAAGCTCATTGTATCAACGTTTTAGCTTTCATGTCGCCCCCTCAGGGTTGCGGGAACAACGTCGCTAGTTTTTCTAGGGTTACAGTTTTATGAAATTGCAACAGCATAACTAGTGGGCTGTCAAGCGAGCTTTGACTAGTTAAAGAGATATAGGTATCCTAATTGAGAGCGATCGCTAAAACGCAAATTTCCCAGACCTCTGGCAATGAATAAAAAATATGGTAGTGGTAAACAGGTAGTGATATTCTTGGTTCAAAGCCTTGTACAGTAAGAGGTGTAAGTGGATTTATCACTACTTCTATACCACTACCCGCATTGAATTTGAATATATTCGTCATGGGGTTGTAGCACTGATTGCCAATTGGCATATTGCCAAGGACTAGGTAATTACGCCTACGGTTGGGACAACCCGTACAGAAGAAGATTTCTGTAAACATATCAACAACACAATTGAAACTGACCCAGAAGCCGGATGGATTTTCCTAGTCGATCAACTCAATATTCATCAATCTGAGTCTCTGGTACGTTTGGTTGCCCAACATTGTAAAATCCAGAGGGATTTTGGGGTCAAAGGTGAATCAGGCATTCTCCAATCAATGGCAACACGAGCCGCTTTTTTATCTGATGAGAGTTACCGCATTCGCTTTGTCTATATTCCCAAACATACTTCCTGGCTGAATCAGATAGAGTGTTGGTTCTCGATTTTGGTGCGTCGCTTGCTCAAACGCAGTAGTTTCACTTCTACTGAAGACCTCCAGCACCAGATTCTCGATTTTATTGACTATTTCAACCCCACTCTCGCTAAGCCTTTTGTCTGGAAATTTGTCGGGTTTCCTGAATTCGATTAAGCTAGTCACTTATTTCTGCCAGCCTGGTCTAGTAACAAAAGAGGGATGAGAAACGCTATAAAGCAACGAAGTTTAAACAGTTAAGGCAAATCTTTAACTTTTCTTCATGATTTTCCTGGCAAACGGTTAAACTTCATTGCAAAGTAAGAAGAGAGTAGGAACAGCGTGATAATTTCTTTAAGGTGACAAACGGCTGACAGATCAAGATGGAGAACACAGTCAACGTGCAGTTAAATCAATCCTCAACCCCTTCATTTCGTGAAGACTTTAGTGAGTACGTTGCTCATCTACAACTTCACATGGCTTTGCAAGCCCGTAACTTAGTTCCCACTCTCACCAGAGCTGCTGATAGCCGAGAACAGCTATTGCAGCAAACCCAAGCTGATATTGAGAAGCTGGTTTCTCGTCAAGGCATCTAGCCAGCTCATCTGTTGATTGGCTCAGAAGCGGTAGCCACGCCATTATTTTTAATATTTTTCGCAAACTCAATTGAATTCAGAGTTGAAATCAGAGCTTTATCGCTCTGATTTTTTTTGCAGAAATTAAACTCGTTCCCTGATGGGGCCTGGGAACGAGTTTAAAAGGCTCTATCTTCATTGATAATGATGCACCGCTCTACCGTCTGAGAGAACTATACGCACGAGCCGGGCGATTCACAGCCACCCAGGAATCTGCCTGCTGTAGCGCCAATTGCCACACCTCATATCCACGACGGTTTAAATGCAGTCCATCTGTTGTCAAGTCTAGGCGCAAGTTCCCGTCAATATCGCTAAAGCGAGAATGGGTATCTAGATAGCCTGCACCCTCTCTTTGAGCAAGGTCAGCAAGTTGTTGGTTAAGGTTACGAATCCGGCTATTTGGTATAGCATCCAGCCGAGTAGGAAGAATAGATTGGAGGATGACTGAACTACTCTTGTGATTCTGCCGTAAGCGACGGACAATCTGGCGGAGATTATTCAAAATTGCCTCATCAGTTGCACCCTGGCGTAAATCATTTATACCTGCCAAGACATAAATTGCATCTGGTCGAGTTTGGGAAAAGACAGACAATCTTTTTAAAATGCCACGGGAAGTATCGCCAGATATTCCCTGATTCAGCCACAAACTCCCAGCAGGTAATCGCTCTGTGGGAAACCACAAACTGATAGAATCGCCAACTAATACTGCTAGACGATTTGAACCCTGACCTTCAGCAACTGCCTTGGCTTCCTTTGCCAATAGGCTTTTCCACTGCTCATAGGTGGGTTTTGTCCTTGCCTTTACCCAAGTTGACTGGAAGCTATCAGCAGGTATGCGAGTATAGATTTTGCCTGCTTTGAGAGCTGCTAATCTTTGGTAAAAAAGTTGAGTTCCAGAACTGGGTAAGAGGGTAGCTGGCTTAGGTTTCAGTAAAGCTTCGATACTAGGTAATATCTCTGTAGCTGCTGCTGCCAATATGGGGGTTATCGGTGGCGTGTCAGTTTGGGGACTAAACCGCTGCTGACTGAATTCAGGGGAGGTTATTTCAACTGTGGGGATTATTTTCTGAGTGACAAGAGGTTCAAAGGCATTTGACTGGGCTAAATTTAATGCTAACAGGGTGTCTGTCCCCTTTAATGGTAATGCTGGTGGCGGTGGGGTTAACATTTGCCCCCCGGTTAATAAGCTTGCTGCCAACAGATAAGGATCTCCCATTCTCTTCGACTCCTTCACACTCTCCTTCTTTTGACAGGGATTATTGGTTGGAGTCAGGAATTTTTTGGGAATGCGATCGCATTCTTTATATGCTAGACAAGGTTGCTGGTTGAAATTTTCTCCCAGCTAAGTTTTTCTTGGTTATAAACTTGTCGCAGTTGTTGTAGTGCTACCTGTGACAAGGCAGATTTAACTATAGCTACCAACTTCCCCCATTCCAACAATTTCCCCATTGATGCTGCTTTCTTGAACTGATGCGCGTAAAATTCCGTCCAAAAGTGCGGTGCTTGCTTGATTTTCCACTTTCTTCGCCACCGCTTGCGCCACCGCACCATATCTCCCTCCCTTGGTGCCTCGACTCCGGAAATCGGCGGAAAGTCTGCATAGCTGACAAACCGACTCACGCCTTTGCCATGTACGTGAACGACGTGCCGCCAGCAGGTAATTTTATAAATCTGTTCTGGCTGGAGATGGAACAGCAGCGCAGCTGTCTCTTCTGTTACAAATCGAGCCAAGGGATGCACAATTCCCGATTTGTGAATAATTTTTGATTCTGTAATTTCTAGCGAAGTCTGCTGATGTGTTGATAACATAGTAGGTGCTTTCCCTAATTGGGAGCATTGCAGCGATCGCACTGTAGTTTGCCAGACCGGGGGGGATCGCTTTTAATCTTTAACTATCATAAGGTGCATCTGCACCTTGCATCAAGTATGGGTTTAGTTAGATTGAAAATTCGAGAAATGGCGGCGGAGAAAGGCTGGACTCTGAAGGAGGTTTCCGAACGTTCCGGAGTAATCTACAATACAGTGAAAAGCTATGCCCGTCGTTCAGAAATCGCAACAATTGACTTTATTTCTCTGCAAAAGTTGGCGCGGACGTTTGATGTCATGATTGAAGACTTGGTGGAGATTGTGGAGGAGTAAGCGATCGCGCTCCTGTTGCGGTAAGGCTACACAAGGGAAGCTTGTCTTTGCAGGCTTCAAAGCCTGATGTTTCCCTAAAGGTACTATTTTACTCACTTTATGCGGCGCTTTCCTTTGCTGGTAAGCTGCCCAGATAGTCTCGGCGTTTTACCCACAGTTGGCGGAGGTCTTCCATCATCTCTTTGTAATAGTCGGAGAATTTCTGGCTATCTTCTTTAATCTGAAGTCCGAGTTGTTGCAGTGCGGTTGGGGTGTGGCAAGTTTGAAATAAAAGCGCGATCGCATCCCACCAGAGTCGCAATTGACGATAGCTCACAAATTGTCCGCCGCGATCTGTGCGATGCACAAAAAGTACATTTTGCCAGCAGTCGAATCGCAGGATTAATGATTCTGGGATTTTCAGGTATTTCGCCACAAGTGCAACAGTGAGGCGAAATGTCTTTGGCGGTTGAATGCGGCGAAATAAGGCTGTCATAATCAATTCATTCCAGGTTTAACTGTTGAGTCGCTGGTTTCTGGGGTGATGTCGAAAATGATGGAGTAGGGAACGTTTGGAGTATTCGCTTTCAGGATTCGCAGATGCGCTTCTGCCTCATTGCGACCGCGAAAACGAGCGACGATAAGCGAGCGCATATCAGGAAGCGAACGGATGATGCACCAAGGATGGAGTTTGGAGTAATACGTCATAAGATTCTCCCAGTCATAGCTGTGAGTTACTTAGTTATGGGTTTTGAATGGGTATTTACAAGGCTGTCGCTAACAAACCCAGCCAAAGATAGCGATCATGTGATCGCGTGACAGTTATGTAAGAAACTAAAGTTAGGGCAGGCATCTTGTGAAGCTCTGAAGACGACTGAGCCAAATGGTGGCTTTTCAGTCACTTCGATTCGCTTCTGTATCTATCTTATATAAGCACTCTTAGAATTTATTTGTCAAGCATCTTTATATAAGAATTTTTATAGTACATGACCAAAGACCAACAACAGCAAGAATACGATCGGGAGTCTCCCCTGAAGCGGCGGAGAGAAGAATTAGGCTTAACGCAGAGAGACGTTGCATTAGCTCTGGGTAAGACTGTCCAGACAGTTAGTAATTGGGAGACAGGGCTTTATGAAGCAAAGCTTAGTCCTCGCGATTTAAAAGCACTTTGTCGGCTGCTGAAATGGACGTTAGAAGAACTGCCCGATTACTTCGGTTCACCGCAACTACAGTAGCGATCGCGTTTTTGGGGAGAGAATGTGATCGCGTTTTTGGGGAGAAGGATGCGTTCGCGCATCTTAAACTAGATTTACAGGTAATGGGTAAAGTATCCAAAAAAGAAGTAAATATGAAAAAAAATCAACAATTTACTGCCATCATCGAACGAGAAGGGGATGGATATGTATCGCTTTGTCCAGAATTAGATATTGCCAGTCAAGGTGATACAGTCGAGCAAGCAAAAAATAACTTAATTGAAGCATTAGAGTTATTCTTTGAAGTTGCCGATCCTCTAGAGGTACAAAATCGCTTGCGGACGGAAGTTTTTGTTACCAGGGTAGAGGTTTCTGTTGGGTAAGTTACGAGTTTTATCAGCGCGAGAGGTTTGCCAAATTTTAGAGCAAAATGGCTTTGTGGAAGTGCGGCAAAGCGGTAGTCATATTATTATGCAACGTCAAACAGATGAAACTACGATTACTGCTGTTGTTCCAAATTATGCGGAGTTACGCATTGGAACTTTACAGTCAATTATCCGCCAGTCTGGATTACCGCGTTCTCTGTTTGAGGTGATGTGATGGCTAAAATATATTCGGCTCTACCGAACTTGTTATGTAAAAATGTTAAAAATAGCTAATCAAAATAGCAAAAACAGAATAGGTATAAGAAGTGACATTTGTTGCGGGGCTTGAATTCTGAGATTGATTGTGATTAAGTAGATGCAGTAAAAAAGCAGCCCCAGACTGGGTTTTATACTAATGGCATCAAAAGCACAGCTTCATCTAATGACATCTCTGCTCAATATTCCCCAATTTAAAGTTATAGATTATCAGTTTCAGTCAGGGATAGGAATATTTTTAAAAATAGAAAAGAAAGATCCAAAAGTTCAATGTCCTAACTGTAGTAAGACAACAGATAAGCTACACCAAAACCATCGGTATGTTATCAGAGATTTACCTTTTGGAGACAAACAAGTATATCTTCAAGTAAACCGGCGTCAAATCAGGTGTGACGGCTGTGGCAGCAAGTTTAGTGAAGAATTAGAATTAGTAAGAAAGAAAAGAATTTATACAGAAAGATTTAAAAACAAAATTATTGAAGAAGTTTTAGAGAGTGATATCAGGAATGTGGCTAGAAGAAATGGAGTTAGCGAACAACAAATCGAAACAATGCTAAAAGAATTAGCGGCGGGATTCGTTGAAGAGAAACCTCAAGGACTGAAGAAACTAGGAATTGATGAAATCGCCGTAGTCAAAGGTCAGAAAAATTATTATGTAGTGTTAATAGACTTAGAAAAGAGAGCGATAGTAGGAATGGTGGAAAAAAGGACGACGGCTGAAGTAGAGCAATATGTGTCGAGCTGGGGTGAAGAGGTTTTGAGCCAGATTGAAGAAGTCAGTATCGACTTGTGGAAACCCTATAAAAAGGTAATTGAGAAACTCATGCCACAAGCCGAAATAGTAGCCGATAGATTTCATGTGATGAAGCAAGTCAATGAAGAGTTAGACACTAAAAGAAAAGAAATCAAGAAACAAGTAGAAAAACTTAAAAATAAAGCTGAAAGAGAGAAAGGGCTATTGGCACTAAAAAAAAGTAAATATGTGTTACTCAAAAATGAAGAAACTTTAAAATAATCAGAAAAAGAGAAACTCGAATTAATCAGGAATGTGATACCAGAATTAGCAAGATTACACCGATTTAAAGAAGAATTTAGAAACGTTTTTGAAAAAAGTAAAGATTGGGTAGAGGGACTATTTAATTTAAGTGATTGGTTAAGAGAAGCCCAAAATTATTTTGCAGATAGCTGTGGCACAATCAAAAGATGGATTGGGGAAATCATTGCTTATTTTGACCAGAGAACTACTCAAGGAGTTGTGGAAGGCATCAATAACAAGCTCAAACTAATTAAACGAAGAGGTTATGGGTTTAGAAACTTCAACAATTTCAAATTAAGAAGTTTTCTGACTTGGCATTTTGCCAGCTAGTTTCAGTTTATTTTACATACTATGTTCGGTAGAGCCATATATTCCTTTTGATGTTTACGGTAAACGTGAAGATAAATCCAAGTTTTTGTTAGAAAATGAGGTTTATACAGTTGACTCGGCAGAGGATGCGATCGCGCTTTTGGGGAGAGAAAGCGATCGCGCTTTTGCAGCCTTCAATACGGCTTTTCTATGATGTTATGTATTAATAAGGTCGATTATGCAATTAGAGGACTATTTCAACTTTCTAGCTCCTAACGATATTCGCATTAAGGGAACGCGGATTGGCATTGAGCATATCCTGTATGAGTACATACATTGCGCGAAATCTCCAGAAGCGATCGCGCAGCAGTTTCATACAGTCACGTTAGAGCAAATTTATGCCACTATTTTGTATTACTTGCACAACCGGGAAGAAGTAGAAAAATATCTAGCGGCTTGGTTGGATTACTCGCTCAAGGCAGAATCAGAATATGATAAAAATCCTCCAGCAGTTGTTGTTAGGTTACGCAAGTTAAAAGCAGAACGGGAAGGAGTTAAAGTATCCAAATAATGTCTATTCGGTACTTACTAGACGAGAACTTATCCCCTTCCTATCGAGAACAACTGCTGCGTCGTCAACCAGATTTAATGGTTTGGATGATTGGCGATCCAGGTGTTCCACCAAAAGGTACGCTAGATCCTGAAATTCTGCGGTGGTGTGAGGAAAATACCTTTATACTTGTAACCAATAACCGCCGTTCTATGCCTGTACATCTAGCCGATCATTTAGCGGAAGGTCGCCACGTTCCAGGCATTTTAGTGCTTCGTCTAAAAGCAGAAATAAGACAGATTATTGAGGATTTAATTCTGATTGCAGCAGTATCGGATGACGATGAGTATCAGGATCGCATTGATTACATACCGCTCTAAATGAATGAAGCGATCGCGTTTTTGGTGTGGGGACGCGATCGCATTTTTGGAGTTAAGAGTGCGGCTGCATCGCATATTTAAAGAAAAATCTTTCTACCTCGTTTTTAAGTGAAAGTCCTGTATTCTCTGAACTCAGCAATATTGTCAACCAAAACAGGAGTAAACTAGCTCTACGAGCTTTCAAACATTTGAATTATGTCTAGCACCATTTGATAATTTGTTTGCTTGCCTTGCTGGTGATATAAGTCTGCGGCTTTGTAAAGATCCTTAAGTGCTTCGTGTTTATCTTCTAGAACAAACAGAGCAGCGCCCCGGTTTTCGTATGCTTCAGCATAGTCTGGAATGATTTTTAATGCTTGAGTATAATCTGCGATGGCACCAGCCTCATCTCCCATCTCGGAGCGAATAATAGCTCGTTTATAGTAGGATATAGCGAAGTTAGGATCAATCTGTACTGCCTTAGTGTAATCTATGATCGCGCCTTGATAATCTCCTATGGAATAACGAGCAAGACCACGACTATAGTAGGCTTGAGCAGAGTTAGGATTAATCTTTAGTCCCTCATTGAAATCTTCAATAGCTCCCTTCTTATCTCCTCTTTTATAATGGGCATCACCCCGTCCAAAAAAAGCAGAAGAATTATTAGGCTCAATTCTTATAACCTGAGTGAAGTCCTTAATTGCTCCTTGTGTATCCCCTCTGAGAAGACGTGCAGCTGACTGCCTGACAGAAGTAGGTGAAAGCCAATAGCCGCGGGGAATTTGTGAAAAAGGGTAGAGGGACATGAGAGGCTAGAGTTACCACACAACAGCCATCTATTCATGACAA
>NZ_JAMPKJ010000122.1 GCF_039962115.1 Funiculus sociatus GB2-C1
GGGGGATGCACGGGTTTTGAGCGATTTTACCGGTTTTTCTGGCATTTGACCAGCTAAGCAGCGCTCACCAACCTAATTAGCGCCGCTTTTTTCTCGTTATTCAGCACGCCCTATTTAGTGCTAAGTAATACCTCTCCAGGCAAGTCGCTGTACTTTACCAACTATGAAATTGGGATGCAATTAGTAAAATTTCGATAGGCTGAAATCTCTATAGTTGCTGTATTTTACCTCAACTTCGATGCTAAAACTTTATTTCTAGCTCTATATCCAACACCTATTAAGCAAAAGATAAGTAAAGCAAAAGTTCCGGAAGACTCAGGAGTTTTAACGACTGCTTGATTCCTTTTAATTTCTACTAAAGTTAGATAAGTTAAACTATCGAAAGTACGCGAATACTTACCTGTAACCGAGGCTGTAGCAGATTCTTCGCTCCCTCCATAAGACTTTTTAAGAAAATCCTTCAAGGATTTAGAAGTGGTAATGCTGTTACTCTTATTAGCTATAAAGAAATCACCGCCACCTGGAGTCTTTAAATTTCCGGATAGACTAAAGAAATCTAAGAGAATCCAGTTGTCACGATCGTTAGTGTTATACAGCTGAAAAGATATCTCTCCAGCAGCACTAGCGCGTTCAAATTGGGATTTTTTAATGGAAGTTTTTAGATTTAAATCAGCTAAGAAATCAAAAGAAAACCTTTCCTGATCTCCCACAAGAAAATCGTAACCGATAATGGCAGCAATGCTTTGGGCTAAACCAAAGTAATTTTTACCTGCGCCGTTCGCTGTACTTACAGAAGAGTTCTCGGCGAATGTCGGCGGGTTTAAGGGATCGGCTGTAAAAGAGGCGTTAGCGTTAGCGTTAGTAGTAACTTGACCGTTGGTTGCAATTGTATCAGTCAAAGTATCGGTGAAAGTCTCAACCCCTAAAGGATTGTGACTAAAGTTATTAACTTTGAATGTTGCTTCAGACTTGGCTAGAGTAGCAGCAAAACTGGGTGAAGCAACAACCAGAGAGCCAGTTACTAATGGTGTAACGAATAGAAATAAGCCTACGCCCAGCTTGTATTTTAGTGCCATTAAATCTTTTCCTTCGTATTTCAATAGATTTCAGAAAGTAAATTTTTCTGATTTGCCGATTTGCCGAAATTTACTGCCCTAGCCGTGTATTAAAAACAGCATTATAAATATAGGGCTGTTCGCTTCTAAGAGAAATAGTCTTATCGTCAAATGGGTGGGATTCCCAAACCAGAGATGTTAGGCTAAAAATCTCGACGATAAAAATTCCTACTGTAATAAAGCCAGAAAAAGTAGCTGCGAACTATCTCCGTAATTATACTAATGCCATATTGATAAAGTTGATGTAAAGCTAACGTAATTAAGGATATTTTTTTTTAAAGATTGTGTGAAGTAGGAACCGTCAATGGATGCTGGACAAAATGAGAAGATTGCCATTCTATGTATTTGTTCTATATAAACTGTTATTAGGAACAAAATCACAAGTAGCCGCACAGGTGCTATCTTCGCCTGCAAAAGGCGAGGCAAATATTGTCAATAGCGGTAGTAGTGCGCTGTAGAGTATCACTCGGAAGCAATCAAGGAGTACCTCAAGGTAGTAGAGGAACATCTGGAAAAAACCAAGAAACCCTTGGACAAATCAACTGACATCTAGCCATTAGTTGTTAGATGTCAGTTGAAAAATTTTTCGGTGCGCCTCATTTAATTCCAAGTGAAGCGAAACGTTGCTCCTGCGCCTGGTTCAGACTCAACCCACACTCGTCCTCCCCGGCTCTCGACGATTTTCTTAACCACTGAAAGACCGATACCAGTTCCTTCAACTTTGTCCCTGGACTCCAGCCTCTGGAAAATGCCCCAGATTTTCTGATGGTACTCTGCTGCAATTCCTTGGCCGTTGTCAGTTACTGAGAACTCGTAGGATTTCCCCATCCGAAAACCTACATCGATACGCACATCAGGACGCTGGGAATACTTGATAGCATTGTTGATCAAGTTCATAAAAATCTGTTGCAACGGCACCCGCTGAGTTTTTAGCGTCGGCATATCCGATACAATAATTGAAACTTCGGCGGGAGGGTCGAGCAGTTCTATTACTTCATCTAGTAAGGTGGAGACATTCACCGTCTCGATTGGTGTTTGCACGCGACCTGCGCGAGAATATTGCAGAATGCCGTCAATCAGGGCTTCCATGCGGTGTACCCGTCCGCGCAGCAAGTTCATATGCTGGCGGGATTCATCGCTGAGTTGATCTGCAACGTCTTCCTCGATCCATTCGGAAAGATTAGCGATCGCCCGCAGAGGTGCTTTCAAATCATGGGATGCAATATAGGCAAATTGGTCTAACTCGCGATTACTGCGCTCTAACGCTTCGGTAAGTTGGGTGAGTGCTTCGGCTTTTTTCTCCTGTTCCTGACGCGATCGCACCTGTTGTGTCACTTCTACCGCGTGCGTCATTATACCATAAACCTTGCCATCCACATCTAATAACGGTTGGTAAACAAAATTCCAGAAACTTTCCTCTAAAATGCCATCGTTGTTGCGGTCGAACATCGCCCGCATCTCTTTGCCGACAAAAGGTTCGCCACTGGCATAAACCTGGTCTAACAACTCGAAAAAGCCTTGCCCTTGCAAATCCCAGAACGCCTCCCGTGCGGGTTTACCGAGGATATCCCGCTTTTCAACAATCTGCATATACAGTGGGTTAGCTGTTTCGGTGACATGGTTCGAGCCACGGGTGGTTGCAATTGCCGCCGGTGCTTGCATGAATACCCCCTGAAGTTCGGCACGCGCCGCTTGGGCCTCCGCTAAAGCGCGATCGCGTGCTTGCTCTACTTGCTTACGCTTGGTAATATCCGTGTGTACTCCCACCCATTCCCGAATGCTGCCATCTGCTTCCAGCACTGGCACCCCCCGAACACTCATATATCTATATTCCCCATCCTTTCGCCGCAGACGATGTTCAACTTGGTAAAGAGTTCGGTTAGCAAGGGCAGTTTGCCACGCCTGCGCTGTGTCAGCTTGGTCGTCTGGATGAATAGCATTGAGCCATCCCCAGCCTTTATATTCCTCATAGGTTTGTCCTGTGAACGCACTCCATCCAGGCTGAGGAGTGACAAGTTCCCCCTGCGCCTTGGTGTCCCAGATAATCTGAGCAGTAGCTTCAATCAGGGAACGGTAGCGCTGTTCGCTTTTGCGGAGTGCTGACTGCACCGTTTCCACCTCCATACCTGCTGCTCGTTCGCAGGACAGTTGCCAAGATTTTTCTGTAGAGACACCATATATCGAGTCTTTACAATTGGTAATGTCCACCATTAAGCCGCGCAACAGTTTGGGGCGATCGCATTCATCTTTAACGACGCGCACTACATCTTTGATCAATACGATGCGACCATCAGATGCGATCGCCCGATACTGAAATTCGCCTTCTCGCCCCTCGTTAATCGCGATCGCACAGAAGTTTACGCACCAGTTGCGATCCTCTGGATGGAGAATTCGATCCTGCCAGAAGTTCGGCTCATTTAACCACTGACTGACCGGATAGCCGAGAATATCAATAGCGCGATCGCTGACAAAAGTAAACCTCCACGTCACCGCGTCCATTTCCCAGACAATGGCATCAATTCCCTGCACCAGCTCAACAAAGCGAGTCAATTGCGTTTCTGCTGTACTTGGTGCCGTTCGTAACTGGGTTTCACTCATTGCTTAAGTCTTGTTTTTAATATGACTAGGTGATACTGATGCTTCGCAAAACGAGGATTCATCACAAAAAAAAATTCGGTGACAAAACCCTTTTATTAGTTATGTGAATACTAAATAAACTTCAGAAAAAATCTACTTCCTGCCTCCTTCCCGCTTCGGGAAGGGGGAGGTGAGCAACTATTTCTTTTAAGTAAATTTGGCGGCAATTCCGTCTGTTTTTGCCGCCATAATAAAATCGTTGCGGTGCAGCCCACAAATGGCGTGAGTCCACCAACTCACTGTCACCTTGCCCCACTCCGTAAGCAATGCGGGGTGATGTCCTTCTTCTTCGGCTGCTTCGCCCACTTTATTTGTCAACGCTAGTGCTGTCTGAAAATCTGGAAACTCATAAGTGCGTTCCAGCCTTGGTATTCCATCCACTTCTACAATGTTCCAGTCTGGAATCTGCGGCTTGAGTTCTGCGATTTCCTCATCCGTAACGCGAGGTGCATCCTTATTGCAAGCGCTGCACTTTTGTTGTGTCAGATTTGCCATACTTCCCTGCTTGTGACAGTAAATTGCTCAAATTTACTAAAGTGAGCTTTTTAGCACATCGTCCCTAAAGCGGATTTTGCCAGGATGGGAAAGGTGAGCGCGATCGCAAATAACTCTAGTGAAGAATATTGCCAGTAATGTTGGATGACGGTTACAAACAAGTCACAATTACTAAAAGCCTTTTTGAGATTTTCCTTGCATTTAGCATGGGAATGCCAACTTTCACGTCAACAGTCCAGCTTCCATGAAGTACAATAGTGGGTTCTGAATCTCGATACTTACTGATTATTGCCTGCTCCCAGCGTAAACGCTTGGATGCGGGGGAGATGAGTGCGATCGCACGCTATGATGGGGGTCACTTCCGGGTGTTGCGGAAGGCACAGAGGGACGGCTATTGGTCGAATAATCTAGATGTGCTGATTTTGTCGGCTAAGTACGGCTTGATAGAGGCTTGTACGCCTATTGCTAATTACGAGCAACGAATGAACTGTAAACGAGCCAGCGAACTAAAGGCGCAAGTCACACAAGCTTTACAGACTTATGCCAGACTAGGTGTCTACTGTGAAGTTTATGTAGATTTGGGTCAAGATTACCTTCCAGCTATAGAAGGACTTGCGGACTTATTCAAAGGTTTACAAGTGACGTATGCTGACGGGCGTATTGGTGAGCGGCTGAAATGGTTAAAGCATTGGCTGAAAGCAAAGTGTGAGGGGTAACGACTGTGCAGAGAAAAGGCTCTATTATCTCAGGAATCTTCAGTGGCTACCGTCGCGCACTCGATTTATCTCAGAAGCGATATACAGACCTCTACACTGAACGAGCTGCTAATGCCATTGCTTTCTACGAAGACTTCCTTAAAAATTTGATCGTCGGATTCGACAATTTCCAAGAAGCATCCCTGAGGAGAAGGATACGCCGTGAGGTGGAAGCTTTTTTTGGTCGGGATGAGATTCAGTTTGTTGCTATTGATGGCACCTGTAAGAAAGACCCCTTCACCGATTTTATGGTCTTTTCCAGCATTGCTTACGGCGTGCGTGGCGAAATTTCTCTTCAGGGCGATCCACCAAAAATCCAGTACAAGCGGCGGGGTGTAGATGAAGACATCAGCTTCGTGGCTTATGTACCTGTTCCTTTTGCCGAAATTGAAGATGTGGCAAACCCAGAGCGATTGGAAGATTTCGTTGTTACTGACCAAGAAAAGGTGGATCTATCCAGTATCCACAACACACTGATGCAACTGGCTGAGGTGTACTTGGCTTATGAGATGGCTCGCTCAACATCCCCAGATCGAGCGCGTCTTATCCTCATGGATCATTCTCCAAGTAGCATCATGGCTAGTGCTGAAGTCGGAACTTCTAGAGATAAAATCGGGCTTTTGGGTTATCAGGTTGGTCAGCGAACATTAAATGAGCGTGATGCCATTGTAGTTTATGCTCACCCATTCAATGAAGACTTGAGCTTGCCATCTAGCAAGCGATTCCGACTTTACAATGCAATTATTGCTGAAGTAGTCCGAAAGCGAATTAGGGTAGGGCAACAGCTTGACCTAACTGATTTTGCTAAGCGGGATGCCCAGCGTAAGAATATTACTATTGATGAATGGTTTAGTGAATGGCAAGTTCACTACCAAAGAAATACAAAAGCAATAAATAGACTTGGTAAATATGATGCTACAAATGAGACCTTCACTCCTATCTTTGACTACGAGTATTCTTGGCGTGATTCAATTCGGTTGTTTGAAGATATCTGTTATCGGCTGTTTAAAGATAAAGATCAAGAAGCTCTAATTTATGAAACACCTGATGAAGATGACCCAACAAAAATACGACGTCGTTGGATGTCGCCCAATGACGTAAAGTTTTTGGTGTCAATTGGCTTAAGAGCCTTGATTGAAGAATGCTGGAAAAATAGAGTGATGCTCTTGGGTATTGTCAAGGACTCTCAGTCACGTTACTTTACTAGAAATTATTATGGAGTGATGCGTCACGCCGAAGTCTATGATGCAATTGATGTCAAGCCTCTTCCCTGGACTGATCGAATTGTTCTGGAAGACATAGCCTATGGAGTATCAGAAATAACTGCTCCTTGGGCAATCACCGAATTTGACTCTTGCTTTATGACTCTTCATCTCGGTAAGGCTGAAGGTTCTGATGAAATTAAACCAATGGGTGTAAGAGGCGATATTGTCAATCAGGAGAGATTATTTGCGCGTTCTTTGGGACAATTTTTTTTGCGTCGTAGGGATGACAAAGCTTCGCCCTTGATGGGTCATGTTATTTTCATGGATCGCTTGTTACATCCTTACTGGGATTTAGAATTGTGCCAGGGTGAAGACGCTAAAGTTGTTACAAATGACCTGGGGACTATTCAACCTTTCTTGCATCGAAACAACACGGTGGACAATCCAGGTCAGCGAATAGCTATGTACTTTTTAGACACGCTGACCCGCAACTTATTTCCAGAAGCTATCGGATATCCCGATCCATTACATAAAGCTGACGGCGGTGCTAAAACCGTAGGGCGTAAAGTAGCCCAGATTATAGCTGATAGTGCAATTTTTTTTGTTGCAAATCCATTAAGTAAATCGATGCGAACTATCAGAGATTCAATTAAAAGATGAGGTAAATCATGAAAAAAGATGAGTGGTTTATTAAAGATAGAAGGGGCAAAGAACGCACTGGAGTATTAATGAAGCTTGAAGAAAGCGAACATTCTCGTTATGAGTTTGAAGTGTGGTTTGAGTACACCAGGCTGGCAATGACTGACATTAGAGAAGGTACAATGCTAGCTGTGCCTAATTACGCTACTACGCGAGATGAGGTACATTATAGTATTCTCGAAGTTACATCAATAAAGCCTATCCATTACGCCATTGGTGAAGACCCCAAAGGCTACCCTGGTTTTGTAGTAGAAGCAGCTAAGAACGCAGCTCAGGATTGGACTGGTCAGGATGATGAGCCGACTGAGGACACTACAACAATTCAATGCACAGCTATCCCAACAAATTTAGAGCTATAGCAGTCCTATTGGATTTACAAACTTGTGGTAAATTTGTACTAAACTCTTGATTGCGGCCTATACCTATGAAGAATTTTTTACTGGAACAACAACAAAAAGAAGAAAG
>NZ_JAMPKJ010000123.1 GCF_039962115.1 Funiculus sociatus GB2-C1
CCTGACTTAGCCAAAGCCATAGAGGAAGCATTTAATAAGCTCTCCTTGAAGGACATCCAAAATTGGTTTACACACTGCTGTTACTGTACCTCAGCAGACTAGGAAACGCTATATCACCCTTTCCATCGGGAAGTTCAGCAATGATAACAGAGCTATCCGCAAATGGGTTAATCCGCGTAGAATCTTCCCGAAAAAAATAACTTGCAAATTTAGAAAGTACAGTATGGTCAGTTCCTCCCTCAACAAACAGAATCTTGTTTGCACCATAGTTACGAATGGCATCAGCTTTTGTCACAGCGCCAAGATCTGCAAGAAACTGACCAACTCCGTTACAAGTACGACTTTCTTGCTTAGTCTGGTCAATCCACGTCAAATACTCAACTGGGATTTCAGCAATGAAATCGGGTGCATGGCTTGTTACGAAAACCTGCACATTTTTCTCGACAGAATGATCGAGAAGCATCTGTGCAACTTGGTGCTGTAAGGTACTATGAAGGTGAGCATCTGGCTCATCCAATAAGAGACATCTCGACTTTGAAAAGTGCAGAATAACAGCCAAGCTTGAAATAGTGCGAAGTCCACCACCACTTACACTAATATCAAAATTAGTTTCATCTTCCTCAAACTCAATCAAAACCTGTGGTGGACTTTGGTGTGTTAGTTGAGGCAGCTTTAACACAGTATCCGGCAAGTATTTCTGCACAATTTCAACAACACGATCAGAGTTCCTATTATCACCGTCATTGCATAGCCAATATAAGTATGATCGCCAGCACTCTGCTATCAATCCCTTATCAAGTTTCTGCCTTAACTCAGGGTGATGGATAAATTGCTCAATTGGAGGGAGGCTTGCAGTTGGGGGAACAAATGTGGGAGAAAACAGAAAAAAATCTTCTACAATTTTTTGATTGACAGGTTCTTGGATTTTATTTCTAATTGTTTCTTCATTTTTTAATATGTCTAAATTAAAATTTTTCCGTCCAGTAATTTCTATTTTTATTTCAATATTACCAGATAGTTTCAGTGCAATTTTGCATGGAGTAGATGTTTTTTTATTAAGCCATAAAGCATCAGGATCACCCGAAAGTTGGCGCTCAATAATCCCGGAGGACTTGAATCTATCATTAGACGACCAGTGAGGAGCAATAAAGTCTGGTCTTTGGATATCAGGGTTTGCATACCCTCCAAATACAAATTTGCAAACATCATGAACAAGCTGTATAGCCTGAAGAATACTTGTTTTTCCACTACTATTCAGGCCAACTAACGTAGTGAATTGAGAGCATTTCAGCTTGAAATTTTTAAATCCTTTGAACGAGACTAAATGTAATTCTTCAATAAAAATAGTCATATTGATATAGCAGTAAATGACTGTATTTCTGTTTTACATGAGCTAGAGGGTAAAGAGGGAGACCAGACTACAAACTTTGCTAAAATTTGCGCTTTATTAATAAACTGAAGGCTGACCAGTAAATAACTGATGAGCCTTCAGCCCTCAATCAGGGATGCTTGAATATGACCTGAGAGAGTATAGAGCCAGCCGTCTTACTGGTTCTTATGTTTGGTTGGGTCAACCAGTTTATACCGCTGGTTTGATCCTGTGCTTGGGAATTAGCTTGCACCCAAGCACCGTAAATAATCAAGAGCGGCTCTCTAGGTCATTCTCTACCTCAACACCGTAGTCAGTGAACAGACGAGCAATAGAGATGCCCAGCGCATTAGCTAGCTTTTCAACGTTCTCCAGAGAGGGATTTCGCCCACCTCTCTCAATATCCGAAATGTAGGTTTGATGAAGCTCAGCTCGTTCGGCAAGTTCCTCTTGAGACAAATCCAATTCTCGCCGACGCCGCCTGATGGCTTTCCCAAAGCGGTGGTTAATCTCTGATTGTTTTTTTCGACTCACTGCACGATTTTCAAGGAGTGCATGTTATGAGTCCATAGACAATAAGTATTATTTTATAGACTTTAAGCTATAAAATAAGTGCAACCAATTCTTGAAGAATCTATCTATGCCTAACATCCGTTCCCAAATGCCACCCTTTGCCTTGCCAGAAGTTGTTCCCGAAACCCTACCTCAGCAACAGTTTCAGCTCGGTGATTTAGTACGATGGCGTCAAGTTCCTCATCCAGACTTTGGTCGTATCCTCGGCGTTATCTACACCCACTCCTCCAGTTGTATTGCTACTGGACTGCATTACCTGGTTTTACTCGATGAGCAAAGTCCTTCCCGCCATATCACCAGCTATGACTTCGCTTTTGAGGAAGACATCGAACGGCTCAATCAGTCATCTGTAGTTTGAATCAGAGGTCATCATGTCTTCTCAACAGACACGTCAACAAGTCTTAGAGCTGCATAATCAGATGTTTATCTCTCCCCAAGACTTCAGCTATCGTTGGGGGTTAGATTATGAACAATTGGCTCACATCTGCTGTCTTTCCAAATCCACCACTTATCACTGGCTCGGTGGACAAGCTAGCCGTCGAGAAGCGGGTCTTCCATACCAACGAATCATGGCGATAGCTGATTTTCTCCTCACCAATGCCGAACGAGTTCAGCCACTTTTGGAACGCTGGCACACAAGGCAGTAATCCGACAAATAGTTATGGCTTTGCAAATTGACAAAACTTTCTTGACCGTCTGAAAAACCAGGGAGTACGGTGCAGTCAGTGTAATCTAGACACCGATTGTTTTATGACCTTTTTCTCCACCCGTAACGGCAATCAACCTTCCTCCACTATCGAGATTATTGGCGACCATATTGTGATTCGCGACTTAGAAATCCGTCACCCAGAGGCAGCTAACTACTTGAGACAATTGCCTGAGTCCCAACAAGAATCTACTCTCCTGAGTTGTGTGGAAATGGGTTTTGCCTGCATCCAAGTCGCTCATGCCCGTCAGGATACAGCCTTTGTTGAGCAACGGATGCAAGCCCTACTTTCTGAATTCCAAACAGCCGTAAGCCGCATTGTCCAGTCTTTTGAGCAGGAGTTGGTCAGTCAAATTGGTACGGAAAATGGTCAAGTTTTGGCACCGCTCAAAGGACAAATTAATCAAACCGCAGCAGTGCTTACCGCTCAAGTGGATGGCGTCCGAACTCTGCTAGCACGGGATATTGACCCACATAAGGAAACGTCTGTTATTGGCAGCGTTCTCAAAACCCTCACCAACCTTCTCAACCCCAAATTATCAGATTCCATCCAGGGGTCGTTTAAGGCAGCACTAGCGAATGTTACAGCAGACAACGGAACTCTAGCCAAAGCTGTAAAGAGTGTGGTCTGTGAAGCAGTAAAGCCCTTAGCGTCGGAAGTAGACAAGCTCCGCCAGGAAATTCGAGACAAACAGGTAACGCAAGCAGCACTTGAGCAAACAACAGCTAAGGGTGCTGCCTATGAAGAAATAGTTTTGTTAGAACTACAGGATTGGTCAAAGATTTGTGGCGCTGAGATTCACCACGTCGCCAAGGAAAATGAGCCAGGTGACATCCTCATTAAGCTCACTCCCAACTCAGTAGCGGCAACTGAGATTTCAATCATCATTGAGGCAAGAAACCGGCCTTCCCAACCTTGGGGGCGCAAAATGATTTCCCAGCGATTGGCCAAAGCACTGGCAAAGTATGAAGCGAATGCTGGAATTTTTTTGAGTCATTCTCGTCAGGGATTCGCACGGGAAATTGGGGAATGGGCCCAAGGAACTTGTGAATACGGATTGTGGATTGCCACCACTCATGAGCTGCTCACGGTTGCCCTTCAGTTTCTAATTGTGCGCCAGCAATTAGTAAACCAACAGACTCTTAACTCGAAGCTAGACTGTAGTGCGATTGAAGCTCAGTTGCAACGAATTCAATCCTCTCTAGATTACATTGCCAAAATTAATACTCACTTAACGTACTTACAAGAGAACACCGAGGGCATTCGAGCCAAAGCCAAGGCAATGAAAGTTGAAATTTTGGGTGCGTTGACCTCAGCCAGTCAAGCTCTAAATATTGTCTCAGGTGAAACGTAGTTATTTTTTTAGGATAGGAGCTGGCAAAAGATTAAAAACCGAAACAAATTGAAAAGTAGTTCAAAGAAAGTTATGTATGAAATATGTAGTTGATTAGCTATATTGCATACATTATTCACGATAGTGACGTGCTAGTATTCAGCACATCTTGAAACTCTGCTTATCCTACCTAAAAAATGCACGAACAGCCTGGTTTGAGAAACAACTTTGTGAGTACCAGCATTCATAAAAAGGAGTAACTGAATGGCTAAACGCAAGAGACAAACAACCCAGGCTGTCATTGAAAAACGGATTGAAGAAGGTCGCGGTCAAGGTAGAGGTTTCAATTACAAGCCTTGGCTAACGGTGCAAGATGTCAGCTCAATGGGTACGTGCAAGCGTATTAAAGGGTTGACGACGGGAAGAAGACACGAGCTTTTGAGCCAGCATGAGGTTCGTTATTTCTATATTCTCGACTGGTCACCAATTGTTGTGGACATCCAAGAACAGTATCCCCTACTACGTTTGTCAGAGACCTTAGAAATTGCCGAAAAACTTTGCATCCGTCATCCTACTGATCCAAAGACACAAGAACCTATCGTCATGACGACGGATTTCTACATCGCCATCCGCCAAGGCATGGGAGTTTCTTATCAAGCTCGCACAGTTAAACCTTCAGACCAACTGGAAAACGAACGGACTATAGAAAAGTTTGAGATTGAACGGCAATATTGGCTCAAAAGAAACATCAGTTGGGGAATAGTGACTGAACACGAAATTCCCCCAGTGCTTGCCAAAAACATCGATTGGATAAGCAAGCGCTTTGATGAAGATAAGCTTACTCTGTCAGATCGCGAGATTCTTGAGGCTAAAAAATTATTAATTCAGTGGATTGCTCAAAGGGATGAGCCGCTCACGGAAATCACTGCTGATTGTGATGACAAACTTGGTTTAGAACCAGGTGACAGTCTCTCGGTAGTTCGGCATATGCTGGCTAGACGCGAATTGCTGATTGACCTGAATCAACCCATCAATCCTAGAAAAAAGCTCGTACTTTTGAAAGCTCCATCCGTAGACGTTATCAACCAAGGGGATAAAGTTGGATGAACCTTTTAGTCAACCAGCTACTCTGCTGGCAAAGTGACAACGAAGCAGATACTCAAATTGACCGCATATTGTGGATCGATTTCTCTGGCACCGATGTAGTAACCATCGACATCTACGATCCTTATGCTCAACCCATACTCCAGAAGCATGAGCATATGATGGCAGCAATTGCTGCTAATAGAGCCAGCATCCTGCAAGAAGACCCCTACGCAAAAATTCTTCGCTCTTACGTTGAACTCAAGGAGGAGCAACGCCAGCGTGTAGAAAAGGCTTGGTCTGCTATTTTCCTAATCGTAACTAAAGAAGAGTCGTTGTTCGATCCTGTTAAGCGGAGCCAGTTGATCAAGGAGGCGGTTAAACAGACAGGAAGAACAGAACCAACTATTCGCAAGGACTTACGACGGTATTGGCAAAGAGGTCAGACAAAAAATGCCATCATACCTGACTTTAATAAGTGCGGTGAGAAAGGTAAGAAGAAGCGAAGTGATGGTTGCAAAAGAGGTCGCAAGAGCTTCCTTGCTCAAGCCAGAAATGAGGAGATTGGAGTTAATGTTGATGCCGAGATAGAGAAGAAATTTCGTAAAGGTATCCGGTTATTCTACGAAACCTCGCAAAAAAGACCCTTAACCAAGGCTTTTCAACTTACCCTCGAAAAGTTCTTTCCCATCGGATATAGAGAACTTGCCGATGGTTCCAAGGAGCCTATTCTGCCACCAGCAGAAAAATTACCTAGCTTGAGGCAGTTTCAGTACTGGTATGAGAAAAGCTCTGATATCACTCGCAAACTCATTACTCGTAAAGGCGAACGTCGATATAACTTAAGTTATCGGGCTATTGTGGGAAACTCAACTCAGATGGCTTTTGGCCCTGGGTCACTCTTTCAAATCGACGCAACGATCGGTGATGTTTATCTGGTAAGTTCGCTAAACCGATGCTGGATTATCGGTAGACCTACACTGTATCTGGTTATCGATGTGTTCAGCCGTATGATTGTTGGGTTTGTCGTCACCCTCGAACCTGCAAGCTGGCTAGGCGCAATGTTAGCCCTGGAAAATGCTACAGCAGATAAGGTTGAATTTTGCAAAAAGTTTAATTTTGAAATTACAGAAGCTGACTGGCCTAGCCATCATCTTCCTGAAGCCATCCTGGCAGATCGAGGTGAATTTGAACGATATAACGCAAATAACCTGGTGGACTCTCTCGGTGTAGATGTCGATAATACGCCTCCTTACCGGGCAGACATGAAAGGTATTGTTGAGCAGAGCTTTAATCAGTTAAATAACGAAGCCATTCATTGGCTCCCAGGTTCGGTCAAAAAACTTCCTGAACGAGGAGAAAGAGACTATCGACTTGATGGGGTTCTGACTCTGTATGAATTTCGGCAGTTGATGATTCTTGCCATTCGGGATCACAACAGCGAAAAACGTTTGAACAAATACCCGATGGATGAATTCATGATCCAAGATGAACTCGAACCTTACCCGGTCGATCTCTGGCAGTGGGGAGTCGAGAATCGAGTCGGTTCGCTTCATTGGCAACCACCTGCAAATATCCGTCTGAACCTCCTCCCAACAGCAGAAGCTTCCGTAACCCGTGAAGGCTGTATTTACTTCAAGAAGTTGCACTATACCTGTGAATTAGCTGTACGCCAACAGTGGTTTGTTAAGGCAAGAAGTAAGGGGAGTTGGAAAATTACTGTTGCCTATGACCCACGCCTTGTTGATTACATCTACATACGTCTTGATAGTGGCAAAGACATGGAAGTTTGCCGTTTCCTTGATATCGATCAACGCTTCCAGGGTTGCGACTTTCGTGAGGTAGAAGACTACTACAGACGGCAAGAGGTAAACAAGCAGGCTTCCAGGACACGCAGACAGCAGTCTAAAGCAAAACATAATGCTCAAGCTAACAAAATCCTTGATCAGGCAACTGAGGAGGCGCAAAAGGCTGATGATGGTCAAAGCAAGCAGTCTCGTATCAAAAATATCCGCCAAAACCGTAACGAAGAACGTAGTCACGAGCGGAAGACTGAAGCTTGGGATTTAACATCAGAGAAGCTTTCCGACCAACCAGGGCAAGTGATTCCCATGCCAACCATTGCTCAACCTGACAAAGATGAAGAGGAGTATGTACCACCCTGACTGCCTGACACATCTTTGTAGATGCTTGGTAGATCAAGGGTGACAGGTTAATGAACGGATGCGAGAGAACCAAATCTGGTCATAGAAATCATGCTCAGCCCGTTTAGAT
>NZ_JAMPKJ010000124.1 GCF_039962115.1 Funiculus sociatus GB2-C1
GATGCCGTTAAGTCTGTAGTTGGTGCATCTTCTCCATAGCCGAATTGCCCAGTACGGCTACACTTGAAGCTATTTATTTGGTTACTGGGTCATCCAAATGAGCGAACGGTGAGTTTTGTAGCCGCGAATTCATTCGCCGGGGCTTAAGTTGACACCAGTGGGCATTGCCATTCCCCTACCGACAACCAAAATTAACCTACTAGCTATGACTAATAACTAATGAATTTTATCAGGCTCAAATAATGCCAAAATTTTATCGAAAATGGCATCGCCAGCACGAGTTTGTAGAATAGAATGTGCTAATTTCACGAAAGATAAGTCAAGTTTGTTATCAGTATTAATAAGCTTGCTGGCAGCATAAAAAGTGATGTCATTCACACTTCCTTCATTCGTTATTCCTGTTTGCCATCCAGCCTTATTCCAAGAAAGAGATTTGCCGCGTAAAGTAAACTGAAACCACTCGATATTATCCTCCTCACGCAGATCCAAAAAGACATCAAAATAAGGCTCTTTAATACCCTGATACCATATTCTTTTGGAACCATTTACTTTGACTGGGGTCAGTATCTTCTGATCGATACGTTGCAAAGAAGCACCCAGTGCAACAATCTCATCCGCATCGATAGTAATATTAGTTCGGTGCATAACAGCAAAGTTTAGTAAATTCACCATCATTCGGGGTGTCTGTTACCAGACCGCTAGGGAATTGATACCCAAATTATCCCCTAATCAGGACTTACTTTTAGGATACGAGACTTTTTCCTTTAACTCCGGATTAGTCATTAGTCCCCACCTAATGACTATCGCTTTATCTGTCCTGCTTCAACACAGAGAATTTGGGAAGAATCTAGCCACTGAGCATCAAAGGAACCTAAGTGAGTTGTAGTAATCAGGGTCTGAAAGCGGTCTTGAATGGCATCTAGGAGTTGATTTTGACGATTTAGGTCTAGTTCAGCCAAAACGTCATCAAGTAGCAACAGCGGCGGTTCACCAACGACTTCTTCAATTAACTTTAGCTCTGCTAGTTTTAGGGCTAATACTAGCGTTCGCTGCTGACCTTGGGAGCCATAAACTCTTGCTGGTGTCTGGTTGATGGTAAATTCAACTTCGTCTCGGTGAGGGCCGACGAGAGTTGTACCTTGGTGCTGTTCGGCGATGCGACGCTGCTGGATTTTTTCTAAAAATGCCTGCTGCACTGCTTCGGGGTCGTCCTTCTCTAAACTGATATTGGGAGCATATTTCAATTCCAGCACCTCTGATCTACCGCTAATGCTAGAGTGCCAAGTTTGAGCGATAGGAGCCAATCGCGTCAGGACTCTGGCGCGTCGCCGCGTGACGCGGGAACCAGTTGTTACCAATTGGGCATCCCATAACGCTAGTTCTGAAGAGTTTTGAGTGTTAGGTGTTGAGTTGTGAGTTGAAGATTCGGACTCTTTTCTGAAAGCCTTGAGTAAGGCGTTGCGTTGCCGTAAAACTTGGTTATATTGCTGCAAGATGTGAGCGTAGACAGGTTCAAGCTGAGTCAGAATGGAATCTACCCAGTTGCGACGCATCTCTGGCGAACCTCGTACCAGATCCAAGTCTAGACTGGAGAACTGGACAGCATTGAGTACGCCGAGAAAGTCGAGTTGGCGGCGTAAGGTTTCGGAGTTGAGGGATACGGTGCGCCGCGCTTGAGTGCGTAGGGTTAAAGCTAGATCGACTGTGCCATTGGCGCGTTCTAGGGTAGCGGCAATTTTACCTTCTGCCGTTCCTTCGCAAACGAGATCGCGATCGCGCACGGCTCGATGACTCTTTAATGTTGCTAATAACTCCACCGCCTCCAGAAGATTAGATTTCCCTTGAGCGTTATTCCCCACCAAAATTGTCTTGGGTGCGTCGAAATCGACTAAGCACTCTCGGTAGTTGCGAAAGGAACGGAGGTGAAGGCTTTTGAGGTACATAAATAATGGAAGGATTGCTAATGGCTAATTGCTAATTGCTAGTTGTTTATCAGCAATTAGCCATCAGCTATCATTGTCTGCTTTTGTACCAGCGAATAAACAGCTTTTCCAGTTCCACCCAAACAAACATTAAAGAGCTGAATCCCAGGCAAATACCCAGTTCTTGCAGAGATAGTGGTGTCGTACCAAAGAAATTTTGCAGGAATGGGACGTAAAGCAGCATCAGCTGCAACGCCGTGGTAACACTCACCGCCCATAGCAAATAAGGGTTAGAGAAGGGGTTTAACTCTATTGTCAGCCTGGTGTTGGAACGAACTGCTAGAGCGTGTCCCATCTGAGCAAGACATAAAGTCGTAAACACCATCGTCTTCCAATTATCGGGAAAGTAACGGTATGCCACTACCATCAAAGCAATGGAGATAATGGCAAAGATAATCCCTATCCGGATCATGTAAGACCCCAGCCCCCGTGCAAAAATACTCTCGCGAGGATTCATGGGAGGACGGCGCATCACGTCTGGTTCTGCGGGTTCTACGGCGAGGGCGAGAGCTGGTAAACCATCGGTGACTAGGTTCATCCAGAGAATCTGTAATGGCGAGAGGGGAACGCCTCCCAAGCCCAGTAGGGGTGCAGCGGCAATGGTTAACACTTCACCAATGTTACTGCCCAGAATGTATTTGATAAAGCGGCGAATATTGCTATAAACTGTTCGCCCTTCTTCGGTAGCGGCGACTATGGTGGCGAAGTTGTCGTCTAGTAGTACCATGTCGCTTGCTTCTTTACTGACATCGGTGCCTGTGATGCCCATTGCGATGCCAATATCAGCTTGTTTGAGGGCTGGGGCATCGTTAACGCCGTCGCCAGTCATGGCGACGAATCTGCCGCGACGCTGGAGGGATTGGACGATGCGTAGTTTGTGTTCTGGGGCAACGCGGGCGTAGATGTTAACGTCGTCAACTTGTTGATCTAGTTCTTCTGGGCTAAACTTTTGCAGCTGTTGACCTGTGAGGACGCGATCGCCTACTTGTGCTATTCCCAAATCTTGAGCGATCGCTTGCGCTGTCAGCTGGTGGTCGCCAGTAATCATCATTGCTCGGATGCCAGCTTGTTTGCATTTGGCTACCGCATCCCGTACTTCTGGGCGGGGAGCATCCAGCATTCCCACCAAACCCAGCCATACTAATTTTTGTTCCTCTGTTTCTTCTGCTCCTTCCGGAGGAACGTTGTCCATAGGTTTGTAGGAAAAGCCCAGCACCCGCAAGCCAACGGATGCCATTTGGTTATTTTGCTCCAGAATCTGAGTGCGTTGCTCATCCCTCAAAGGCTCCTTCTCGTCGCCGATCTGAATATGAGTACAACGCTCCAGTATTAACTCTGGCGAACCCTTGGTAAACATTAAGTAAGGTGACTGGAAGTTCGCCTGTCCTTTGTCTCCTGCTCGGCAAATTACACTCATCCGCTTGCGTTCGGAGGAGAAGGGAAACTCTCTGACGCGGGGCATCTGCCGCAAGACAGGTTCTTTATCTACACCTCCCTTTCCGGCGAGGACAATCAGCGCCCCTTCGGTGGGGTCGCCCAGAATCGTCCATTGGTCTTTCTCGTGCTGTAACATGGCATCATTACAAAGCACGCAGCCAAGCATCAAGGTTTGCAGATCCGGATACTGTTCTACTGCTACCTGTTGATCGCCTAGATAAAATTCCCCGGTGGGGATATAACCTTCGCCAGCAACGCGGAAACTTTGGGAACCAGTTTCTACCCGTTGCACGACCATTTTATTTTGGGTGAGGGTGCCAGTTTTATCTGAGCAAATAGTCGTGACTGAACCCAGAGTTTCTACTGCTGGGAGTTTGCGAATTAGGGCGTGACGACGCACCATCCGCTGCGTTCCCAGTGCCAAAGTTACGGTGATTACAGCTGGCAAGCCTTCTGGAACCACAGCCACAGCCATCGACAGGGAAACTTCTACGAGTTCTTGCAAGACACCCCAATCCCAACGTCCTGAGCTGAAGCGGCTTTGGATCATGCCGCCTACGATCACTATGGCAACCAAGATCAGAGAACCACTCACCAGCACGTTACCCAACTGGGTCATCCGTTGTTGTAAGGGAGTGTCTTCGCTTTCGACGGATTGCAACATATCGGCAATTTTGCCGAGTTCCGTCTTCATTCCGGTTCCAGTGACAATTACTTTGCCTCGTCCCTGGACAACTTCGGTTCCCTGAAAGACTAAGTTAATGCGATCGCCTAAAGATGTTTCATCGCTCAAATGCACTGATGCTTGTTTGTTCACCGCGTGAGCTTCGCCAGTGAGCGCTGATTCCCGTATTTGCAGATTTGCCTCTTCAATCAGCCGCCCGTCTGCGGAAATCTGCACCCCAGCTTCCACTAGCATAATGTCCCCCGGCACCAGCGTCTTGCCTTCGACTTCCACTTGTCTGCCGTCGCGAATGATTCGCACTTTTGGGGAAGACAGCTTCTTCAAGGCTGCTAGAGCTTTCTCGGCACGGCTTTCCTGAAGATAGCCCAATATGCCGTTGAGAATTACAATCAACAAAATGGCAATTGTATCTTTGAAGGGGATTTCGCCTGCGGCTAACTTTCCGCCTCGTAAATCCACCAGGTCTAAAATCCCAGAAATCAGCGCCACTAGGATCAGCATCAACAACATGATGTTTTTGAACTGATCGAGCAAGATTTCCCAGGAACTCCTCCCGGCAGTTTCCTGTAGCTCATTGGGGCCGTACTGCTGCAACCGTTCTTGAGCTTCCACGGTGGTTAGACCAGATTCTGCGTCGCTAGAGAGCAGTTCCAGCGTTTTTTCAACTTCTAAGGTGTGCCAGGGTCTTGCCTGGTCGGGATTTGAATTTGAAGGGATAGATGGAGTCACGGGAAATGTGCTTTAAGACCTACTAGCTCTCAATCATAGGGCGTAAACCTGGTGATTGGATGCTACTTTAACTATGCACTATGAGTTAGCCAGGTACAAAAATCGATAAAGCTTGAGGAATCAGACGAAATTTTGCTGGCGTATAAGTGGTGATTTCTCCATCGGTATTGATTGGGCGACGCTTATTGGTGTATACCTCTATTTCCTGACTTTGAATAGTCCGCACGCCTGGTAAGTCTGCCTGTTGCCCTTGCTTCATTGCTGGTAACAAGGGGATTATTTCCCATGCGCGTTCAATTTCCAAGCTGTACAAATCCAGCCGCTGGTCGTTGATTGCTGCATCTTCAGCTATTTTCATGCCACCGCCATAATATTGCCCGTTACCTACAGCAATTTGAACTGTTTTTACCTTAATTGATTCCCCATTGCTGCGGATTTCTGCCAAAAAAGGACGCGATCGCCCCACTACTCGGATTGCTGTTACTGCGTATGCCAGAACTCCCCAGCGTTGCTTGATTTCTTTGGTCAGTTGCTTGGTAATTTGTACGCTTAAGCCTAAACTTGCAACATTAAAGAAGTGTTTACCATTGACCCAGCCTAAGTCAATTCGTTGTTGTGTCCCATTTGCAATCACCTGGCAAGCTTCATCTAAAGCTTCAGGAATTGCTAGGGTTCTCGCTAGGTCGTTGGCTGTTCCTAAGGGCAAGATACCCAAGGGGAGTTGCGTGTCAACTATACCGTCTACTGCTGCATTCAGGGTGCCATCGCCGCCACCGACGATCACTAAATCTACGCGATCGCTCCATCGTCGGATAATGTCTGGCAGTTGTTTGGGCTTTTCTGTAGACTCTTCTTGCAAATCAAAGCCTAGTTCTTTCAATTTGCTAAAAGCTTGAGATAAAGCCTCTTTTCCGCGCCGTGCGTGGCGATTAACCAGCAACAATGCTCGCCGATTCATGCCTAGTTTTCCATTAAGAGGTAATAATCTTCACAAAATTTTTGAAAGAATAAATCTACCTATAGTTAACTCCTTGGCTGATAATTCTTCTAAAGATATCGCTTTAGCACTTCGGCGGTAGCTTCTCCAGTTTTTGCCCAACTAAATTGGCTGGCTCTGGAGAGACTAGCATCAGATAGACGCGATCGCAATTCTGAATCCGTCGCTATTGCCTGCATCGCCTCAGCGATTTCCCCAACATTGTAAGGATTTACTAAAATTGCCGCATCGCCAGCGACTTCTGGCAACGATGAGATATTCGAGGTAATTACCGGGGTACCGCAAGCCATTGCTTCCAAAACTGGCAAGCCGAAGCCTTCCCATAGACTAGGAAAAACGAGGGCGATCGCTTGATTAATTAGCGTCGGCAACTGGGCAGAAGGAACGTATTCTAGGAATTTTACCCGATTTTTCAGCCCCAGCCGTTCCACTTGCTCCATTAAAATCGGCGTATAACGCTTATCCGCAGATCCAGCCAACCACAACTCGCGATCGCCACAATTATATAAAGTAGCAAAAGCCTCAATCAGCCGAGCCAGATTTTTGTAAGGATCGTAACGCCCTATATAAAGAAAATAATTGCTGGTTGGTAAATCAAGATAGCGAAAATGATTCGCATCATACGCCAAAAGAATTGGCGTAATTTTATCTTCGGGAATTTTATAAAAATTCGTAATATCCTGAGCAGTAGCCCTAGAGTTACAAATAATATGCTGTGCCTGCGCTAAAACTTGCGGAATGTAGTAACGAAAGTAGAGTCCCAGTGGGGAACCCCGCTTAGGAAAGCGCACCGGAATCAAATCATGAACCATTACCACAGAACGACAGCCAGAAAATAAGGGCGCTTCTGGAAGCGGCGAAAACAGTAGACTAGAATTCAATTTTTTGTAAATCCGTGGCAACTGCAACTGCGTCCACAAAATCCTATTAAAATGTCCTTTGGTCCCTTGTTCCGGAGTTAAATTAGGCGGTACCGGATAGCAGCTATAGTTACTCTTCCATACTCCCTCCTGGTTCCCAGGCTCAAGCTGGGAACTAACTAAGGTAGGCTCAGCATCCCCATTATTAAGAATATTATTAGCTATTAATAAAGTCGGATCGAGATGCTGTAAATGAGAAAAAATATTGGCAGCATAAGTAGCAATTCCAGTCGGCTTAGAAAAAAGAAAAGAGAGATTAATCAGCAATTGATTTGACAAATAATTCTCCATTTGTAAGCTGGTTTGAGCGACAAAACCCAACAAAGTCTTAAATTATACCATTTTACTTTATGCCTGCAACCGCTACTTCTGCCGCCATTTTAAAGCGCTTTAAAGGGATTCTCAATGTGGCATTACTCATAATAAATTGGTAGGTTGGTTAGCGCTCTTTCATCACTCTAGGCAGAGGAAAATAAGAAACCTGGCTCTGACACAGTGGTGGGAACGGCTCCTCTCAATAAATTCATCAACCCAATCAGTCGCTCAAAGCCTACAG
>NZ_JAMPKJ010000125.1 GCF_039962115.1 Funiculus sociatus GB2-C1
AACGCTCTTTTTCTTCCGGGGTCATAGCGGTTCCTCTTGCTTACCTTTTGAGACTTCAGTTGACTACCTATTATCTTTTCTTAATGGAATTTTTACAAAACCGGGATGCTCCCTAATTTTTTCTACTCTTGGATTCATTGTCATAATGAGTATTCCTTAATTAATTATCAAAATGGTCGGCTCTTTTGCAAGTGAGTTTAAGCCCTTCATTGATTGCTGATTTGCCCATTCCCTTTTATTAAGTTCTAGAAAAATTTCTCTGCACTATGATCCAGTTTTTTATCCGTTAATGGTGGATAATCAAAACTGAGAGTTGGTTGGAAAATCTCTAAGGAAATTTCTATACTACTCACTTGGTAAAAAACAGTTGACCAAACTACTTGTGGTCTGATTTAGAAAATAACCATGAGTATGAACCGTAACCTTTAACCTTCCCTATCATTTGCTTTCCGTCTAACGATAAAATTCCTTCATTATTTTCTACCAAGTTCCACCTACCTATTGAACCCGGAATAATTCGTATCTCTCGTATAATTATCTTATTTGTTAATGGGTTAAAATCAACTTCAACATCAACTTTAGTTTTACTAATCCACTCGTTAACAGTCAAGGTTCCATGAAATACGTTATTTGACCGACGAGTAACAATAAGACTGGCGGGCTTGTTACTAAATTTGCCATGCCAAGTCCCAATTATGGAAGGATTTAAGTTTGTTTGATTGTTTGTTCCTACCTTTAGCTTTAGAACTTCTAGCACCTCACCAACTGATTGATACCGTTCCCCTACGTCAACTTTGAGCATTTTGTCCAAAGTTTGCCCTAACTGTTCGCTGACAGCAGTCCCGCGTGATGCAAGCACATCTTGCCATAGCCAGCGTTTTTCCTGGGGGTTAAACAATTCATTTGGAACAACGTTCGATAGCAGATAAATGCAAGTTGCACCCAAAGCATAAAGGTCACTCGCTGGATACGCTTCGCCATAGGCCATTTGTTCTGGCGGCGCATATCCCAAGGTTCCTACAGTTGTCCCCATTGACATCACCGTACTACTCAGTTCTTTAGAAATGCCGAAGTCTATCAGCACTAGCTGGTTATTCCTGCGGCGCATGATATTTTCTGGCTTGATATCCCGGTGAACGACTCCCTGCTGATGGATGAATTTCAGCACAGGTAATAAATCAGCCAACAACTGACGAATTTGTGCTTCGTTGTAGGTTTTCTCCTGTTCCAATTCTTGAAGTAAATTCTGTCCGTCGATGAATTCCTGCACAAAATACAGGCGCTTATCCTGTTCAATGTGTGCCAGCAGGCGGGGAATTTGGGGAGATTCATCGCCTAGCCGGTCTAATTGCGCTGCTTCTCGGTTAAAAAGTTCTATGGCTTTCTGGAATGCAGCAGGATTATTTTGAATTTCGGGCGCTGGGAAAAACTGCTTAATCACACAAGGCTTTTTGGAGGGCGTGTCTTCATCCACCGCTAAGAAATTTCTGCCCATACCACCTGCACCGAGGAAATTAGTAGCGCGGTAGCGGTCTTTGAGTAACAGTAAGGTTCCGCAACTAAAGCAAAACCTGGTTCCAGGTGAGTTGCTGGTAGGTTTTTGGCAATTGGGATTGAGGCAGTACACGATAGTTAGGAGAGAATGAGCAGATTGAATCTATGGTAAATCTTTTCCAAATTCAAAATGCTCTGATAAAAGTAATTCTCGGCTATACAAATGAAACCCGCCTTTGCTAGTTTCAAATTTATTATGTAGAGACGCGAAATTTTACGTCTCTACATTCGGCATAGGTAGTGTTTGTTGGTACAGTCCCACTTTTTAGTGTGAGGGATACAGAAATAGAATGCTGCCGATAATTCCTTTCTTTGGCTTTTTAAATTTTCATTTCCTATGGTACTTTCATCCCACGTTGCACAGCCGGACGCTGCTGAATTGTCTCAAACCAACGTTTGAGATTTGGATGATTATCTAGTGTTAAACCTTGAAATTCATAAATGGCAACCCAAGGAAATGTCGCAATATCTGCAATCGAGTAGTGATCACAGATAAATTCACGTTCAGAGAGTTGTTTATCTAAAACTCCGTAAAGCCTCAAGCTTTCTTTTTCATATCGTTCAATTGCGTAAGGAATCTTTTCTGGGGAAAACTTTTTAAAGTGGTTCAATTGACCAAACATTGGCCCCACGCTTGCCATCTGAAACATTAGCCATTCCAGCACTTGAAAGCGACCTTTTTGTTCAGCGGGCAGAAATTTGCCAGTTTTCTCTGCTAGATAAATCAGGATGGCACCAGACTCAAAAATTGTCATGTCGGTGTCTCGGTCAATAATAGCGGGAATCTTGCTATTGGGATTAATTGCTACAAATTCTGGAGTAAATTGCTCGTTTTTGGTTATATCAATCTTGTGGACGTTGTAAGGAAGCTCAACTTCCTCCAACATGACAGAAGCCTTGCGCCCGTTTGGTGTTGTGAAGGTGTAAAGGTCAATCATGATTTTACTCCTGAGAATTGCCGTTTACCGAGGGTAGTGTAGCTTGAATTGCCTAAAAGCGATCGCTTCCACACGGAAGCATCCCGTTTTTACAAATATTAGTCTGCGAAGGCAGGCTTTGTTTGTTTAGTCACGACTTTAGTCATCGGACATTTTTACTTCCACACACTCCCCCGTAGAAGCAACTACCATAATTTCAGCCCCCAAAGTTCAAAACAAGCTTTTAGATGCAGGTAACATCTCCCATTTTTAAAGACTTAGTGCTAGTTGGTGGCGGACATAGCCATGCTATTGCACTGAAAATGTTTGCCATGAAACCGTTGCCGGGAGTACGCCTGACGCTAATTTCAGAGGTATCACACACTCCCTATTCTGGAATGCTTCCCGGTCATGTGGCAGGACTCTATGATTATGATGAAAGTCATATTGACTTGCGCCGCCTTGCCCAATTTGCCCAAGCGCAGGTGTATATTGACCGGGTAATTGGTCTAGACCTAGACAATAATAAAGTGATTTGTTTTAACCGTCCAGATGTTGCCTTTGACTTGTTATCAATCAATATTGGCAGCACTCCAACAATAATATCTGTTCCGGGAGCAGCTGAATACGCTATTCCAGCTAAACCAGTACCAAAGCTTTTGAGTGCATGGAACCAGCTGCTTAAGGATGTTGCGGCAAATCCCGAAAAACCTATAAAAATTGCTATTGTCGGTGGAGGTGCTGGAGGTGTGGAACTGGCACTAGCAATGCACTCTCGCCTAGATAAATTTTCTAAACAAAACCCAGAAATTCATTTATTCCATAGCGGTTCCTACCTTTTACCGAACTATAACCAGTGGGTGGGTCATCGTCTCCAAAAAATTCTCACCCAGCGGGAAATTCAATTGCATTTGTCGGAAAAGGTGTGCGAGGTTGAACCGCACAAGGTTATCTGCGAATCGAATCTTGTGATAGAGTGCGATCGCATTTTCTGGGTGACACAAGCATCCGCACCCACTTGGCTACAAGCATCCGGACTAGCTACCGATACCAAAGGCTTTATCGGTGTAGGGGACACATTACAATCAGTTTCTCATCCCCAAGTATTTGCCGCTGGTGATATTGCGGCGATGGTTAATCATCCCCGTCCCAAGGCGGGAGTATTTGCAGTGCGTCAGGGAAAGCCACTATTTAACAACCTGCGGCAAACATTACTAGGAAAACCACTCAAACCGTACAAGCCGCAGAAACAATATCTTAGTTTAATTGGTACAGGGGATAAGAGCGCGATCGCTTCCTGGGGAAATTTCGGCTGCCAATCTCCCCTACTATGGCACTGGAAAGACCGCATCGACCGCCAATTTATGGCACGTTTCCACAACTTGCCAGAAATGTCAGCCGTCACCCCATCCAAAATCCCCAATCCAAAATCAGGCGATGTTTTGGGAAGAATCAATTTCCCCAAAAATCGCTTCAAAATCCCCAATCCCCCAATGCGTTGTGCTGGTTGCGGTTCTAAAATCGGCAGTACCACACTCGAAAGAGTCCTGCATCGTATCAAATTAGAACAACCTGAATCCGCTAATAGAGAAGATATTCTAATTGGACTTGATGCACCAGATGATGCCGCCGTAGTCCGTGTGCCAGCGGATCAGGTTATGGTTCATACCTTAGACTATTTCCGCAGCTTAATTAATGATCCGTTTATCTTTGCTCAAATTAGCGCCAATCATTGCTTAAGCGATATTTTTGCAATGGGTGCTACTCCCCAGAGTGCATTAGCAATTGTCACCATTCCCTACGCCTGGGAGAAAAAGCAGGAGGAAACGCTTTATCAACTGTTATCAGGTGCCGCTAAAGTGTTGCATCAATCCCAGACACCTCTCGTAGGTGGACACACAACGGAAGGTGCAGAACTTATCTTTGGGTTATCCTGTAACGGCTTAGCCTATCCTAATCAGCTGCTGCGAAAAGGCGGTATGAAGCCAGGCCAGGTGCTAATTTTAACCAAACCACTAGGAACTGGTACTATATTTGCCGCTGATATGCGCCTGAGAGCAAAAGGACGCTGGATTGATGGTGCTGTTGCATCAATGTTGCTATCAAATCAAGCAGCAGCCAACTGCTTATTGAAATATGGAACTACTGCCTGTACCGATGTTACAGGCTTTGGACTGTTGGGGCATTTGCTGGAAATGATCCAAGCATCTCAGGTAGCGGTGGAGTTAGATTTAGAAGCCATTCCAGTTCTAGAAGGTGCTTTAGAAACCCTGCAAATGGGAATTGTCAGTTCTTTGCATCCTCAGAATTTACGAGCATCCCGCCAAATTAGCAATTTATCACAAGTGCGCGATCGCTTTAACTACCCTCTCCTGTTCGATCCCCAAACCTCCGGCGGACTCTTAGCTGCTATCCCAGATGAACGCGCTGGTGCTTGTGTCGCCTCACTCAAAACCTTGGGATATACCCAAAGCCGGATAATTGGTCGCGTCACGCTACCGAATCAAGGCATTAAGCCCATCTCACTAATTGTCTAAATACAACGGAGAGGAGAGGATTTGAACCTCCGGTGACGTTTCCGCCACAACTGATTTCGAGTCAGTCGCATTCAACCACTCTGCCACCTCTCCAAGAGCTATACCTATTAACCTTTGGTTAATTAGTCAGCATTACCAGTATATCCCACATTCCGCCAATCTCTTCTGCCCAACGGAGAATTTCCAGTAAAGCATCACGCCATCACTGGAGGTAATAGCCAGTTAATGCTAATTTATCATCTCGGCGCAAAAGTTCAAAGCTGATTGCCCTATTCTTAGTGGGAGCCGTTTCCCAGCCTGTACTAAATGTTTCTCTGCCAGAGCAAGCGCTTGCTCAAGCTCCACCCACTGCATCAAGTACCTGTGGGGAAATCGCTGCTCCGTTAAAGCCAGAAGAACAAGTTTACGCTAAATCAGCTTGGCAGTATTTTGTCAATAACTATCAACAAAATACGGGATTTACCAATTCCACAGGAGGATATCCTTCCGGTACTCTTTGGGATATAGGTAATTACTTAATGGCGCTCAATTCAGCAATGGCGCTCAATTCAGCGCCATTGCTGAATTTAATCGACCAAGCAGAATTTGATGCCCGCCTCAACAAGTTTTTAACAGGTTCGAGTGGACTGAAATTATTTGAGAATGCCTTAGCGAATAAGGTCTATAATGCAGCGACCGGACAGATGGTTGATGATGGCAACAATCCCCTGGAAAAGGAGATTGGCTGGTCTGCATTGGATGTTGGTCGTATCTTAGCTGCATTTCACGTCATTCGGACTTGTCATCCTCAATATGCAGATTGGATGAAAGGAATTGTAGACAACTGGCAAGTAGCTCGAAGTCTCAAAGATGGACAGCTTTATGGTGCGACAGTTCTCCCCGATAATAAAACCTTGCTGGTGCAAGAAGGACGCTTAAGCTACGAAGAATACGCCGCTAGATAAGGCACAAACAGAAGCCATCAGACAATTGCGAGAGTTATCTCGTCAAAGTTTTGGTTGCATAGCAGATGCTCTGAAGGCGGCTAATAAATTATCTAAAAAACTTAAGTATCATCAACTCGTTGCTATAGATACTCAAGAAATTCCGTCAAAATCGGCACGAAAAAACTCTGGCGCTAGCTATAAAATCACAGCTTGTCTAGAACTCAAATCTGATATCGTCGAAGCCGAACGGCGACAGGCTGGACGCTTTATCCTGGCGACTAATGTGCTAGATGTTAATCAGTTAGTACCGAGTAGATGATTGCTAAATATAAGAACCAACAAGCGGCAGAACGAGGATTTGGTTTTTTGAAAGACCCTCTCTTCTTTCTCTGCTTCGTTATTGGGTAATGGTGCATTTCATCTTGGAGTCTCATCCACCGCTCTTTGCCGCACTGGAGGTGAGTAAAGGGGTTATTTTGATTTAATACTGACAACAATAGACCTCTTGCAAAAGTCGCTCAGGAAGATTTGATTTTGGGGAGGTAAAGCTCGTAATTGTAGAGAGCAGCAATCAGATTAAACCTTAAACTAAATCTTTTAAGGACGGTTT
>NZ_JAMPKJ010000126.1 GCF_039962115.1 Funiculus sociatus GB2-C1
CAGCTCAAGCCGAGGATACCTCGCACCCACTCCAGCGCTAACCCCGCATTTTGCATGGCTGCAAGGGTGTACCACTGGTTAGGTACGGCGGCTCGATAGAGATGTGTACGACCATGAGGATCGATAATGGGTTGGGAACGAGGTGTAATGATTTGAGCGCCTGTGCCGATGGTTAGTTGAACTAATCCAGGCTCTAGTAGTCCGTTACCAAGCGCCGCCGCTGCCGTATCCGCCGCACCAGCGATAACTCTTAAGCCAACTCTTAAGCCAAGATGCTCGGAAGCAACAGTTGTTAGATAACCTGCGATCGCACTAGAGGGGATAATTTTCGGTAACCAATCACAACGTAGATTCAAGGCTGAGATTGCATCCCAAGCCCAGTCGTCCGACACAACATCGTAAAGTAAAGTACCACTAGCATCAGAGGGTTCGGTTGCAACTTCTCCAGTCAGCCGTAACCGTAGCCAATCTTTTGGCTGGAGTGCCCAACGCGCTTCGGTGTAAACAGTAGGCTCGTGTTCTCGTAGCCACAACAAAGTTGGCCCCGCCATTCCAGCCGTAATCGGGTTGCCCAAGCGCTCTAGAATAGCGGCATCGAGCGAATGATAAGTGTTAAGCGTGGCACTAGAGCGAGTATCTGCCCAGAGGATAGCAGGACGCAGGGGCTGACCCGACTCCGAAGCTAGGACAACACCGTGCATTTGCCCTGAAAGTGCGATCGCCTGTACTTGATTGGCATGATTTCCCACTGCCTTCCTAACAGCCTCGCCAACACCTGACCACCAATCCCCTGGCTCCGACTCAGCCCATCCAGGTTGGGGTGCATGAACAGGATAGGAGCTTGATGCTTCACCTATAGTGGTTCCGTCTGTCGCTAGGAGCAATGCTTTAGCAGAGCCTGTTCCTAAATCTATGCCAAGCAGCATCAGGCTAATCCTCACATACTTAAAAGTAAAGAATCCAAAATTAGATTTGTTGCTTAATAAACCAACAAATCGCTATTTAAGTTGATAATGCCTTACTGTGCCTGAGAGAATCGCACCAGTGTTTTTTTAGCACCAAACTCATGCAAACTGCTCAACTTGTCTGCAACAGTCTCGACAAAACGTGGCGACTGTCCTAAATCTCCAAAAATTTCAAAGATGCTGAGGAAGGGTGTGGGATCTGTTTTACCTGAGCGAGCTTGTTGAGTGAGCATATCAGCTAATAGGTCATCAATGGCGATCGGACGATTTTGGTCGTCATAACCATTGAGATAGCGACACCAAGCAGCAATCGTCAAACTTAGGTAATCGATCGCACCTCCAAGTTCTAATTGATCGCGGATCGATCCTAAAACAAACTTAGGAATTTTCGCTGATCCATTCAGGCACAGGCGCGGCAGCTGATCGCGAATTTTGGGATTGGAAAACCGTTCAATTAAAGTCTTTTTATAATCGTCTAAATCAATCCCAGGAACGGGTTGAAGTGTTGGCGTCACCTCGTCCATCAAGTTTGCGACTGCTTGCTCAAACAAGGGATCGGCCATGACTTCATAAACGTAGGTATAACCTGCCAGAGAGCCGAGATAGCCAATCAGCATATGACTGGCGTTAAGCAGGCGAATTTTCATCATCTCGTAGGGATGAACATCGCTCGTCATCTGTACGCCAACGGCTTCCCAATCAGGTCTACCTGCACAAAAAGTATCTTCGATTACCCACTGGATGAAAGGCTCCGCGACGCCTGGAAATGCATCATCAATACCAAACTGTTGGGCCACCATTTTGATATCTGCTGGGGTTGTCATCGGGGTAATGCGATCGACCATGCAGTTGGGAAAGGCAACGTGTTCAGCAATCCAACGTCCTAACTCTGGATCGCGCATTTGGGCAAATGTCGTGAGCATTTTCCGCACCATGTTGCCATTGCCTTGGATATTGTCGCAGGATAGTAATGTAAAGGGTGCCAACCCCTGTTTACGTCGCTTTTCGAGTGCGGCTGTCAAAAAACCGTATGTCCCGATTGGTTGGTCAGGATGTTGCAAATCGTGCTGAATCGTTGGGTGGTTAACATTGAATTCGCCACTTCCTTCAATATAGTAGTAGCCGCTTTCAGTAATCGTTAGAGTAACAATTCGGCATTTGGGATCTGCTAATGCTTCAATAACTGCTTGACGATTGTCTGGTGCAAATAGGTAGCGAGTGATTGAGCCAATGATTCGAGCGCGATCGCTAGAAGGCGATCGCTCAACTAAGGTATACAAACAATCTTGGGACAGAAGCGCATCCCGCATTCGCCTGTCATAGTCATAGTCCAGCAATCCAACACCACAGATTCCCCAATCACTACCAGGATTCTGATGAAAATATTCATCAAGATAAAGTGCTTGGTGCGATTTATGAAATCCACCAACCCCAATATGCACAATTCCATTAGTAATTTGATGGCGATCGTACTCGGGTATGGGCACGTTTCCAGGTAAATGAGACAGGGATGCTTGATTCAGCTTGATTGTTGAGCCTGTGCTGGTATTGCTGTTCATGGCTTATTATTCGGTATTGCAGGAGGAGTGAAAAAGCTGGATTCAATTTTGGCTGCTCTACATCGCAAGTCGATCGCAAAACCGATCTCCAATGAAGTGGTCGCCCAGGCTATTCTTAACAAAATCTGACTTTTCAGATATCCTGCTAAGGGCATCAAGCGATCGCCTGATGCCCCGTGTCCTTACACTGGCGTTGCTGACAATATCCCGATAAGATCGTGCATCCGCTCGATAACTTGGTGGGCACCAGCCGACTGAAGAGCATCTGCACGGCTTCTTCGTTCGTTCTCGCTTATATGAGTTCCCCCTACATAACCGATAATCTGCCCAATTCCAGCGGCAACGGCAGACCTTACCCCGCTGAGAGAATCTTCAATTGCCATGCAATCGGAAACTTCAGCGCCCAGACACTTCACAGCATATAGGTAGATGTCAGGAAGCGGCTTGGGTTGCGGAACGGGGAGAGAGTTGTGAGCGCTAAAGATCCGCTCGCTTGGGAAATAGTCGGTCAAGGCAGCGGCACCCAGGCAAGCACTCAGCCGCTGTAAGCTGCTGTTACTGACTAGTGCAAATTCAAATCCGTCGTCGCGCAGGTAAGACAGTACTTCAGGCGTTCCTTCAGTCGCTTTTGCCTCTACACTAAGCCGTTCGATCGCTCTCTTTTCTTCTTGAGCCACTAGCCTGTCAATATCGCGCTCATTAAGAGCGGTTAATGAGTCTGCGTAGATCTGCTTGAGTATTTCCCTGTAAGGTTTCCCTGCGAAGCTTTTAATAAAGTCCTCAAGCTCATAGTGTTGAGCGCCAGGGAACTCATGAGCCACTTCATTTGTCAGCCTCCACGCGCTCTTAAGTGCTATGGTTTCACTATCAACGACAGTTCCGTCATGATCGAAAAGCACCACCTTATCAGGCTGAAGCGGTTTCATTTAAAAGACCTCCCTCACTGTAATTCTTCAGCGTAGTTAATAGTCCCTGGGTCTGAAGATCTTGCAAAGCTTTGTGGCATTCATTATCTACTACCTGTGTCTCTTCGCCATTTTCCAATCCCAGAATCCCGCTAATCAACGCGCCTTCTTGAATCGCTGTAATTGCGCTTTCGGTATCCTTGGCATGATAGGGGTGACCCGACTCGCTTGCCCCCTCTCTGACTGCAAGAAGCCACGCCGCAACGGGAAGTATAATCCGCTTCATGCTGACCTTGCGGCTATAAGCATCCTGAAGTATCGGAAATATATACTTGCCTACTTTCCTCGCTGTTTCTGAAGCGATTCTCTCAGTAGTATCGGGAAGATCCTCGTTACTTAGCCTTAGTAACACCTGCTCCATATATTGTTCGCACATCTGGCGAGGCACGGGTGTTGCTGCTGCGATATCCTCCATAAGAAGCCGAGCAAACAAGTGGATTTCCGGTTGCCTGATCGCCTCATGCATATACTCTATACCTGCTCTTACAGCTAAACAGGCTATGAAGGAGTGTACTGCATTCAAGAATCTCGACTTCATATACAGAAAGGGAGTGATGTCTTTCGTCATAATGACCCCCACATCTTCCCACTTGGGTCGATCGCCGGTGAAGTTGTCTTCCACGACAAACTGCCAAAATGGCTCCGTCACAATGGGTGCGCGACCGCGAACTTGCAACAGTCGCCTGGGGTAGTCATAGTCGGATTCCTGCTCTTGAGGCACAATCCTGTCTACCACCGTATTAGGGAAGGTCGCGTTATCCCTGATGTATTCTGCAAGCTGAGGATCGATCTCTTCAACGTAAGCTAGCACGGCTTTTCGCAGGATCTCCCCGTTTCTTGGAAGGTTATCGCAAGAAAGGGTGGTGAAGGGAGCCATTCCGCGATCGCGTCGTCGGCGTAGCGCCTCTACGATAAAGCCAATTGCAGTGATAGGAGTGGAAGGATTTTGTAGATCGTGCGCGATGTCTTCATTCGCTGTGTCGAGATTAAAACTCTTGTCTAGATGGTAGCCTCCTTGAGTAATTGTCAGAGTCACCAGATGCACAGAGGGAGACGCCATCTTTTCAAGCACATACTCGCACTTCTCTCTACCATTAACGATTTCCCTGATAGAACCGATAACTTCAGCTTCCTCACGATTTTGAGCGCAACTAGAATGTTTGGTCAAAGTGTAAAGGAATCTCTGCGGTTTCAACCTAGTAATGGTCTGTTGACTCTTGAGGCTAACCCCACAAATCCCCCATCTCTGCTCTTGGGAATCCTTCTGTGCAAGATAGTTATGTATTATGTAGGCGAGGTGGCCCCTAAAAAAACGACCCGGCCCGAAATGGACGATACCAGTATTAAGCGCCCTCCTGTCGTAAGGAGACTGTTCCCTCCACAAACCAGTTACAGTACCGAGGCGAGAACTTGAAGAAACACTGGGCGGTCTGAGTAAGTTAACCATGAGATTTCTTAAATAAGTGTGATAATGGGGTAAAAAAATAGGTCAGTCTGCGTATAGCTCATGAGCTACAAACAGCAAAAAAAATTTCAAAGTGCGAAAATTTCAGGCATACTCTGTGGCATCTACAAGAAAACGTTTAGCCACAGCGTAAATAGGGTATGACAGGTAGAACAGAGAAAGAAGAAATCAGGTAAACTCAATCAATTAAATATCAAAGATCAAGTTTTCATTCACCTGGCATTATGTGCGATACCGCACATAATGCCACCTTGTTCCAACCTTGCGAAGTTCGTGATTCATCCACTATCTGTTTTATAAGGATGCGAAAATTAGAGACGAGGGTTCTCTTAGGAGTCTTCAATCTGCCGAAAAAAAACAATTACATTACCACGACTAAGCTAGGAAAGTAATTGTAATTGATGCAATTGAAGGACCCAAAAAAGCCAGAGGCGCTTTGATAGTGGTAAAAAGGGCTGCCTAACCTCAAATCTCAGTCTGTCTGTATTTTTGAGTAATAGGTTGAAAGTGTCCCCTTTCACTATAGATTTAATTACGGGCTGGCTCTATCTTTAACTACAATTCAAGACTGTTTTTTGTCGGCTGCGATCGCGTCTTTTAAATTCTGTGTCTCCATTCACCAATTGCTCGGTACACATTCATAGTATTTGCCTTGGGAGCTGCTATTCTCTGTCTTCAGAAGAATCTATAAGAAATTCTTTAGAGGGACTTATAGCAACAATCCAGTGTATACGTCACTACTTGAAAAACAGCTGATTTGAGTTTGAGTAATTGGCTAACGGGATCTAAACGAAACCAAGAGCCAAAGAAAGTATAGTCTTGGCACAGCAAGCATTTCACGTCGAGGTCTAACTAACGCTCTTTTGTCACTTCAGGAAAAATATAATCAGAGAAAATCGTTGAAACCTAAGCTGAGCCGATGATAGCGCCGAGAGAGGCTCGACCCACAGTGAAGTTTGTGGACGAATATTGTGAAGACTATAGAAAGCTGTTTCCAGAAGTTAGGAGGGATGAGAAGCTTTTAAACAGCTGCATGTGGGGATAGTGTCAGAGATTAAGCGAAAAACTCTGCCAGAAATAGCTAAAGTAGTTGGACTAGAAAATTCCCAGTCACTGCATCACTTTTTGACGGAATCGCCCTGGCAAGCAGAAGCCCTCAGAGAGCAGAGACTACAACTAATCCTGAAAAGTTTGCTCCTTAAGAAAAATCCAACTAATTAGGGCTTGCTGAATAAATAATGGAAGACCCAGAGAAGGCTTGATTAGTGATTCAAGCCGACAATAATATAAGTTTTTGTTTTTCCTCATTTATCGAGCCATAGCTTTTGATGATGGACAGA
>NZ_JAMPKJ010000127.1 GCF_039962115.1 Funiculus sociatus GB2-C1
GATCACCTTCTGACGGAAGTCGTAACTGTAGGGTTTAGGCATGGCAGAGCAGACGATCGCCGATTACGATAATACCTTTAGTTTACGTCCTAACCGCCTTGTTGGTTGCTATACATCCCACATTCCGCCCTTTCAACTGTCACAGTCGATAATTTTGATCTCATCGCCTAGCAATAACCCTCAAAGCAGCAAATAGTATTGACGACAAGCTCGTCCAAAAAAGCGAAGTATCCACAGACGCTCCTGAGTCAGATTGGCAATTTGCTTGGTACCACCAACCAGCAACAGATGCACATCCTGGAAACACTAAAACACCCAACGTAAGGTAGGACGCTGAGTCGCTTGACCAAGTTGGTTGTGAAGGCTCATTCCCGCCTCGACCAAAGCGTGGCGCAGTTGCCGCTGCCCCAAGTTGTAGACTAGCAGGCATAGACCCATAACAAAAGCGAGTGCTGCTATCCGTTCTGGCGATTTGAGGAAGACACTGTTGGTGAAAAATAGAGGATCTTTTAGAAAGCGGAACCCTCGCTCAGGGGATTGTTGCGCCTTATATTCTTGCAAGACTTGCTCAGCACTCAGTTGAGCTGAGTCGGTAATGTTAGTGGCTAGAACAAAACGACCAGAAGAAGTGAGCGCGCGAGAAATAGCCTCTTGCTTACGCTCCAAGGTAGCCTGAATTCGGTAAGTAATAGAGGGTTGGGCATCTTTACGAGGTCGCCCTGGGTTGACGTGTTGGCTATGTTTTGTGAGCGTGACGGCTTGCAAGCAATGGTACTCCAGCTTTTGGGCGAAGCGGTCGGCGGCTAAAAGAGCATCGGCTTCGCAACGGAAGTCAGTAAGGGACAACTGGCTAAGTTGCTGGTTCAACCGTTGCTCCAACTTGTCGAGGCGAGAATGCAGTTGCTTGATATCAGCCTGTTGGCGAGCCGTACTCTCCACTATCGCCCACCGTTGTGCTACACCTCCATAAAGGCTTTCACGTTCAGCAATTCGGTAACCTGGTAACTGAGTGGCAATAAACTCTTCAGGCTTGAGTTGATTAACTAAACGCTTGGCCTCAGCGACTGTCAGGGGCACTCGACTAATCCATCTTAAGCCTTGCAGTAATTTTAGGTTGTCTGCACTGTACAAGGCACTATCTGCTACCATTAGGGCATCAAAGGAAAGCTGTTGGCGAAACTCCAGCATCAACTGGGCAAATACCGCTTTGTCTAGCTTCGTTGCCATCTGCTATCCGCAGGTACAAGGGTACATCTCCATCCCCGCTACAAATCAGGTCAATGATGAACTGTTTGAGATCTGGTCGGTGGTCGCGGGAGTAACCCTGAGTGATGTGAATGGGCTTAGGGACGGCTTCCCCGTCCGAGGAAGGCTCAACTAATGTTGCCTTGTCCACTACTACAGACAGTTGTGCCGTGTTGGATTTGTACTGACCATGCACATGAAACGATGAGGAGTCTAAATGGAGAGTATCAGTCGCCACGCCATATTTGGCGGCAGCTTTCAGGGCGATACTGACAAACAACTGGGTTAGACCCGCTAGATACAGTTGATCTAGCACTCGTCCGAGGCGGTCATCATTGAAATGCTCGGCTCGGACACCAGGACCAATCAGGTGTTCTGTCGCTTTCCCTTCAAAAAATCGCTCAAACAGATACAGCGGCGCGGACACGAAGCCTAAGCCGTTGATAATCATCGCTTTGACCGCTTGACCGGCACTGACCAACTCTTTGGGATGCTTGCCTAACTTGTGATCAATTTCTTCAACGATGCCGATTTCATCCACTAGTCCTGCTATTAGACCAAGGTGGTTAAGACTTTGAACCCGAATTTCTCCAGAAACCATGATGCACCCGAAACTTTGCCATCACTTACTTCTACCTGTTCAAAATTATCAACTGTGACAGTTGAAAGGGCGGAATGTGGGTTACATGCAAGGGTCCGCACTCGCAGTCGTGCTAACGCGCGGTTATGCTGCTTTTCTTCTGCTGGCAACAGTTGCTTGCGTGGTTTCTTGGTGGGTGTACACGCGCCCCGATGCAGTTTGGCGAATCCGGGAAGAGCCTCGATCAGCTAAACACATCTGTGAACTCACAAACGGCAAGCGACTTCGCTTGAGTACCTTAAAGTCATGGGTTCTGCCCGTATCCACTGCGGTACAAATGACTTGCCTACTGTCATAGTCCACCAGCAGTTGAGCCTTCAAGGTATGACACTTCTGCTTGCCACTCTCCGTAGCGCTTCTGTTTTTTTGGGGGCGTTCAATCTCCATCTCGCCCACATCCACCACCCACACGTTCCACTCCCAGCCCGGTTGATACAACTGCCGTTGGCTTGGCAAGCGAAACTTGCCACTTTTGATCAACAGGTCTTCCACCTTGTAGATAATCCGCCCCACCGTTGTCTCGTGCAAACCCCAACTGGCTCCAATGTGAAACTGACTCCGATACTCTCGCCAATACTCCAATGCCACCAGCAGTTGGTCTTCCACACTCAGCTTCGGCTGTCCTCCACGCCGTCCTTGACGCTCTAGGTGCGGGCGTAGCACCGTGACCATCTCGGCAACCTTTGCCGAGATGGTCACCACACAATCGCTTGAACTCACCTGCTGAAAGCGGTTGTAAGTCTGGATACGGCATAGCACTCCTGAGGCTTCGATGCAGTTTCACTTCTTCTTGTGCCGCCTGCGAGCGCAAACTGGCACACTATCTTCCGATTCGTGCAGGAGGTCTCTTGATTCCGACATACTGTCATTTAAAGTGGATGTTTAAGTCGTTTATCCGAAACACGACCTTTGATTTTCCGTCTTTTCAGATGTACGGAGCTTTTTCAAAAATCAAATAGGAGTCCTATATGTTCTCCAGGGCAAGCGCATCTCAAATGCTATTGACAAGCAGGTTGAGAGTTTTCATCAATTTGGGTTAAACAAGCAGCCAAAATCTTGAGCATGTAATTATTATCCATAAGAGCTCGATTCGATTTTTGACGAGTGCTACGCCCTTAAAGATGGTTCTCGATTTAGAGCATTAAGTGCAATCCACCGTAATACAGCATATTCCACGTAAACGTGGTACACTCAACCGAGTATATCCAGGCAGGAATGAAACCTTATTCCATCGACTTTCGCGAAAAAGTAATTAAAGCCTATGAACAAGGTAATACATCAATTCGGAAAGTAGCCGCCCGATTTGATGTGAGCAAAGCCTTTGTCGAGAAACTGTTGAAACAAAAACAAACAACTGGTCACGTTGAACCTCTAAAACAGGGTGGCAGCCTGAAAAGTGTATTACACAAAGCGACAACCCAACTTGCTGAGATGGTGGAAAAATATCCGGATGGCACCCTCTCAGAATATTGTGAATATTGGCGAGAGAGCCACAAGCAATGGGTCAGTCCTAGTATGATGTGCCGCGCACTAAAAAAACAAAATCTGACCCGAAAAAAAAAGACGATACGCAGTAGCCAGTGCAGCACCGAACGAGTGCAAAACCTGAGGTGTGAGTATTGGGAGAAGGTGAAAAACATCAATCCAGAAAACCTAGTTTTTTTGGATGAGATGGGTGTTTTACTGGGGTTAACACGAACTCATGGGCGATCACTTGCAGGCTTGAGAGCCTACGACTTAAAACCCTTTTATCGCGGTGCCAAGGTGACAGTCGTAGGTGCAATTAGCTTAACAACTGGAGTTTAGACTAAATAGCCGACTGTTAAACAAAAAAATAAGGAGTGTGCTTGAACACAGGCCCCCGATTAGCAGAATCTGAGAAAAGAACCACCAATTCTCATCTGCCAATATGAAACGTGCCTTACTAGAAGAATTTCGTCAAGCAGCATACAGCCTTTTAGGTAGAGCGCATGATGCGACTTTTGAACTGACGGATGCAATATTGCTGACGCGGAACGCCTACAGTTTGGCAGATTTATCGCTATCACCAGTATTTATAGCAATTCTCGCACTCATGAGGCACAGTAACAGGAATGAGCAAACCAGTTATGAATATTTTCCTGAGTCACCTCAAGCATGGCGTTGGTGATAGCATCGATTAAATCTTTGTAGGTTCTTGCTGCTGTCTTTCCCAAAATAGATTTAACTTTTGGCCAGAAATTTTCAATCGGGGAAAACTCTGGAGAGTAAGGAGATAAATAATTGTGTTTTGCTCCGGCTTTTCCTATAAATTCTCTTACCATCTCTCCTTGATGAATTTTGGTATTATCCATAACAACACAAGCATCCTTCCAGAGTTTAGGAATTAATCTATGAACGATAAACGCTTCAAACGTAGCACCATCTACTGCCCCGTAAATATTGACTGATGCTATCAACTCTTGAACTGATAAAGCAGCAATTAAAGAAACATTCTTCCCTCTCTTTTGGGGCTTCTACCCTCTAGCTCTTTTCCCTTTTAAAGCTCTGGCATAAAGCCTCAGCATTGCTAGGTTAACTCCTGATTCGTCAATGAAAACCAAGTTTTCTACGCGGATATCTCGAATTTTTGACCAAAACTCAACTCGCTGCTCCTGTACTCTCTCACTTGTTTTTTCTGCGGTGTACAGAGTTTTTTTTACACTATAGTTTAGAATCTGTTTGTAAATAAATATAAAGCGAAGGTTCTGTGCTGAGATGGAATGAGCCATACCTAAGTAGTCCATCTTCTAACACTTGAGCCAATGAGCCAACCCTTGTACGACAGTGACCTCACCGATAAGGAATGGCACCTAATAGAACCGCTTTTACCCGCAAAAAAACCTGTGGGGAAAGACCGGGAAGTGAGCTTACGGGATGTGCTAAACGCGATTTTCTACCGAGCGGATAATGGGGTCAAATGGCGAAATTTACCGCGTGATTTTCCCGCATGGCAAACGGTGTACGGATACTTCCGCCTGTGGGTGCGCCTAGGTATTTGGGAGCAAATCAACACCATTTTGGTGCAACAGGTGCGAACAGCACAGGGGCGTGATGCCGAACCGAGTTTGGTCATTATAGATAGTCAGTCCGTCAAACTCGGACAAAAAGGGGGGAAGAACACGGCGTTGATGGTCACAAAAAGGTGAAAGGGCGCAAACGGCATGTTGTTGTTGATGTGTTAGGACTGGTGCTCGGTTGCTATGTTACCTCTGCAAATACGGCGGATGTCAAAGCCGCGCCTGCGGTTTTGGTATGGGTACTAGAGATGTTTGAGCGAATTGTCAAAGTCTTGGCAGACCAAGGGTATCGTGGAGCTTTAGGGGCATTGATTGAACACTTCTTTGAACAGCAGGAGCGACAAGTTAAGCTTGAACTCACTCAACGTCCAACGGCATCCCAAGGCTTTCAAGTTGAACCAAAACGATGGATTGTTGAACGGACTTGGACTTGGTTAGAAAATGCACGCATCCTTACCCGCGACTATGAACGGTTGCCCGAAAATCACCAGGGCATGATTTATGTCGTCATGATTCGGCTAATGCTCCGACGTTTAGCCAAAAATCGTCGAACTTGGGAATCCCAAACTGCTTAACGAACATTTACAAACAGTTTCTTAATTTTTGCGTAATTCTTCCCATCGTGGCTCGACTGACTCTAACTTGTACCTTTTCTTCAAGTAAGTCACACAGTTCTTCGAGCGTCGCGTCATTATTGGTTTCGATAATTTCTACTAAATCAATTAATTGCTCTTCCGTGAGCTTCGGTTCCGGGCTTCCCCCTTGAGGATAAGGATGAATATCTCCTGTTTCTTTATATTGCTTGATTAATTTTTGCAATATTGCTTTAAGCAACATAAAATCGTTGAGCTAGACTCTTTATGGAGATACCTTCCTTTTCATAGACTTCAATTATTTTTTGCTAAAACTCAATCGGATAAGGCCTCATTGCTGATTTTTATAATTTATATACTTGCACCACATCCTACCCCATAACTCTGAGAATTGCTATAGTATACTAAGTACTGAAAAACGAAAAATATCAAAATTTTTAGTAATTATCCTTACTTCTAGACGGGACCGCCCTCACTGTGGTTCTAACCATATTGTTAAAATTGGTATGATTCACAATAAAAAACCTAAATATCAAAATTGGGGCAGACAATTTGTTGAAAACCCACAAATGTTGAATGTTAAGAAAACTCTATAAAAATTATCCCCAAATCATGATAAATTTGGGGATAAATGCTAATTAATTTTATTAGTTTCTATGGTACAGTCATTTCCGAAGCTTGTCAAAGAACTG
>NZ_JAMPKJ010000128.1 GCF_039962115.1 Funiculus sociatus GB2-C1
AATCGTCGAAAAAGATTTGGTTTAAGGTTTAATCTGATTGCTGCTCTCTACAATTACGAGCTTTGCCTCCCCAAAATCAAATCTTCCTGAGCGACTTTTGCAAGAGGTCTATTAATTAATGACATCGCTTAACCTCTCCCCAATCCCGCTTCACCTCTGGCTCAACCTCTCCTATACGGACACGGAAAAGGAAGATTTTTTTACGGGACGGCTTTTAATTTTCCCTTTCCCGGAGTAGGGTTGCGGGGTTAGCTCGTTAGGTCGGTCTGATCGCAGAAGTATTGAGAAGTGGCAACAAAAAAAAAGGAGAGTCACTTGGGCGACTCTCCCGATCATCAGGGTGCATCTACTAAACAAAATATAGCAGTTGGGGGTGAGGGGTGTCACCCCCTATTTTGTTTTTTTGATAAATTTTTCTGATTTTTTGTGAAGCAGAGACAATTGAAAGTTCTCTTAAATCAGCAGCCAAAGGAATTGCAGCTATTTGTGACGAATTACAATGTCAATCGAGAATAGCAACGTGAAAAACGCGATCGCCTGTTGCATATCCGTTACATGGCGAAATATTCCCATTACAACTAACCCCTCCCGTGGACGGGGAGGGGTTGGGGTAGGGTTTAACTGTTCAACTTCTGTTGGATCAACTGGTTCGTCACCTTAGGATCTGCACGTCCACCAGTTTGCTTCATCACCTGTCCCACAAAGAAACCAAGTAGCTTGGTTTTACCGCTGCGATACTGTTCTAATTCTTTGGGGCTTGCTGCTATAACCGCATCGATAATTGTTTCAAGTTCGCCAGTGTCGGAGATTTGCACTAAACCTTTGCTTTCCACCAGCGCTTTCGCAGAACCGCCGTTAGTGAGTAGTTCTGGCAGAATTTCTTTGGCGATTTTGCCGCTGATGGTGCCATCTTCAATTAAGGAGATGAGTTCAGCTAGATTTTCGGGTTTCAGGGCAATTTCGGTGATGCTGAGTTTATTGTTGTTAGTGTAGGCTGTAATGTCACCCATCACCCAGTTAGCAGCTTGTTTGGGATTAGCTTTATGCTCAACAGCAGCTTCAAAATATTCTGCCACTGTGCGGTCTTCGGTAAGGACGCGGGTATCATAGGGAGATAAACCCAATTCGCTTTCATAGCGATCGCGTTTTTTGGCTGGCAGTTCCGGAAGTTGTGACTTCCACTGTTCCAGTTGTTCCGGGGAAACTTGGATAGGTGTCAAATCCGGTTCTGGGAAGTAGCGGTAATCGCTAGAGCCTTCCTTACTCCGCATACTGATAGTGCGTTGAGAGCCTTCTTCCCACAACCGCGTTTCTTGAGCAATTCTTTCGCCCGATTCGATGGCTTGAATTTGGCGGTCGATTTCGTACTCTATCGCCCGTTGAATGGCGTTAAAGGAGTTCATGTTCTTGATTTCGACTTTGGTGCCAAATTTTTCCTGACCAACTGGACGCACGGAGATATTCACGTCGCAGCGCAGGGAACCTTCTTGCATATTACCGTCGCTCACGCCAAGATAACGCAGAATCCGACGCAGTTCTTGGGCGTATTCTGCGGCTTCAACTCCCGAACGCATATCGGGTTCTGAGACAATTTCTACTAGAGGAACGCCTGTGCGGTTGTAGTCTACCAGGGAGTAGGTGGAGCCTGAGAGTCGTTCGCTACCCGCGTGAACCAATTTCCCCGCATCTTCTTCCATGTGCAGGCGCGTGATGCCGATTTTTTTGCGAATTGGTTTCCCTTCCGCATCAGTTAACTCTATCTCTAGATAACCGTGTTCGGCGATGGGCAAGTCGTACTGGGAAATTTGATAGTTTTTGGGTAGGTCGGGATAAAAATATTGCTTGCGGTCAAATTTGCTGTAGGGAGCGATGCAAGAGTTGAGAGCCAGTCCAGCTTTGACTGCGTACTCTAGCACCTTTTGATCCAGCACTGGTAATACCCCAGGCATTCCCATACATACCGGACAGACATTCTGATTGGGTGTTGCACCAAATTCGGTGGAGCAATTGCAGAATATCTTGGTTTGGGTACTCAGTTGACAATGGGTTTCCAGACCGATGATGGCTTCGTATTGAGTTTTTACCGGAGCAGCAGTCGTCATAGTAGCTCTTTAAGCGATCGCAACTTTTGCAACTATATTTGCTCTATTTTAGCTTTCTCTTGACCTTTGCTGTCCTCGTTTCAATCAAAAATGACCTCTGGATTCATTTCTGGTGGGGTTTTCCAATTTATTCCGTACTTCTGGTTTAAAATGCGTTTCTTCTCTGCCCAGAACATATGACTAAAACCTATCTCTCTTGGATACTCAGCCAGGTTTTCGTCTGCTTCTTGCCCTGCGGCTTCTATTATTCTTCTGTATCTGGGGTCATATTCTTTTAAATCAGACTTAATATTTCCCGGAACGTTCACCAAGTTTAACCTAACCTGAACTTCCCTAATTAGCCTGGGAAAAACCAACGTTAAATATTCCTCCCGGTTCTGCAATTCTTCAAAGGCAGCGGCAGCTTGTGCTTTTTGGATTTGTAACTGTCTAGCCCCAATTCCTAATATATTTACAGTTAATATAATTCCCAGAATGACTTTTGATGCTTTCATTTACCAAACCTCATGCTTAGGTGTTGCCTAAAATATTAGCACCAAAATTAGACTAGCAACGGCTAAAATTTTGCTTCCTTTAGAGATAACCTGCGCTTGGGCTTATAGTTCTGAACGAGGAAATCGGTCTTTTTTCTCCATAACTAAAGTCAGGGGCTTTTAGCCTATATGCAGCATATGAAAGTGCTGTTAGGGTAGTGAGGTACTATCAACTGCTAGACTGTTTCGCTGGTCTTAAGGACTTTAACCTTATAAAACAATGGCTCCCTGGCTAATTTTCGCTAAAATTACAGCACTAGCGACATCAAACCAGGAAAAAACGATAACTTTAAAATAACTCATACTTCATTGCCATAAACAATGAACAACCTGAGGAATTTTATAGATATTCAGACAAATTGCAGATGACGGCTTCTACCAATATACAGATCCGCAACGGTTTTATTTGCGTATAAAGTAACGAGTAGCAGAACACAAATTGGAAAAATCCCTTATGTCACAACCACGGGTAGAGGCGCAAGCACTTTCGCAGGTACTACAAATGCGGCTTGGTAGCCTGCTGGATGCAGTAGAATTCATCGACGTAGATGTGCAAACTGACCTCAGTCAGATAATTCAGGGAGAGGCAAATTCGGTTTCTGTGGAAGGTCAGGGTTTGGTAATGCAGAAAGATATTCGCATACAGAATATGGAACTGCAAACAGATAACATTGCTATCAATCCCCTGAGTGCTATTGTTGGTCAAATTAAACTTGATCAGCCAGTAAATACTACTGTTCGTGTTCGACTAACAGAAGCAGATATCAACCAAGCATTAAACTCAGATTATATCAAAAGCAAGCTGTTTCCCATAGAGCTTTCTATAGATGACGAAATTGTAACTTTGGAACTGCAACTTCCTCTATCGCTTCACTTGCCTGGTGGCGAGAAAATGCAATTCACTGGAAGTATGCTAGTGCATAAAATACACAATACGCAGCAAATAGGCTTCAGCGCTGTTGCCTTACCTCGTACTGACAAGCATCCCGTATTGCTGGAGGAGTTTCGCTGCACCCCAGGAATGGGTATTTCGCTAGGACTAACTCTCGCCTTAATGCAGAAAGTAAAAGAACTGATGAATTTACCTTATTTTGAGTTTCCAGAAATAGCGTTTTGCATAAAAGAATTGGATGTGCAAGAAGGCACTATGGCGCTAATAATTGAAGCTCACGTATATGAAATTCCGTCTTCGTAAAATTGGGGCGGGTATTCTCTACCCTAAATTTGGCAAATCATAGGGTATTTTTAGGAATTTATCGGCTTTTAGCCGATAAATTCAACCCTGTCTCTGGCAATAACCATTTTTCGGCGCTTTGCTTTGTTGGGCACCAAGCATCTGCATCAGGGAGGCATAGGCAAGGCGCATTCGTAACTTTAAAGCGAGTCTATCCCTTGACATTTTGTACTCATAACGAGTACGCTTTGAAAGACTTTACTTAGTCAAGGAGCCAGATTCATGTTTGCCAATAGAGAAGGACAAAAAGTCCCCAACGTCACCTTCCGTACTCGTAAGAACAACGACTGGGTGAAAATAACTACTGATGATTTGTTTGCCGGCAAGACAGTGGTTGTCTTCTCTCTACCTGGTGCGTTTACTCCGACGTGTTCATCGACTCATCTCCCTGGCTATAACGAGTTGGCTAAGGTTTTTAAAGAAAATGGCGTTGATGACATTATCTGCATTTCCGTCAATGATGCCTTTGTGATGAATGAATGGGCGAAGGATCAAGAAGCAGATAATATAACTGTCATTCCCGATGGCAATGGTGAATTCAGTGAAGGGATGGGAATGCTGGTTGATAAAGCAGACCTGGGTTTTGGGAAGCGGTCATGGCGCTATTCCATGCTGGTAAAAGATGGCACCATTGAAAAAATGTTCATTGAGCCAGAAGAACCAGGCGATCCCTTCAAGGTGTCAGATGCCCAGACAATGCTCAACTATATCAACCCAGAGGCAACGAAGCCCAATTTGGTTTCCCTGTTTACAAAAGTGGGTTGTGGGTTCTGCGCTCGTGCTAAGAAGATGCTCGATGAGCGTGGCATGGATTACGAAGAAATTGTCTTGAGTAAGAATATTAGCACTCGCTCTTTACGAGCTGTCACAGGTGCAACAACGGTTCCCCAAGTATTTATCGATGGCAAATTAATTGGTGACTCCGAAGCGCTAGAAGCTTACCTCAATGCTGTGTAAGTAGAATTCAAAGAGGCTTTCATTGAGAGCGATCGCGCAACAGCAGCCCAGGCCACATAAACTTGATTCTGGCTTGCGAGTTGCGCGATCGCTGCTTCATTAAGAGCAGTTAATAGTAATTTTATCTAAGTATGCAAACGTCTCACAACCAGCAAAGGCCTCTGGAAGTAGAATTAGTATTGCCTGTAAAAACTTACGACATTGACTTTGCAGGGATTGTTAGTAATATTGTCTATATCCGTTGGCTTGAAGACCTACGTCTAGAAATTCTTGATGCCTATCTTCCTCTACAAAAAATGCTTGAAGATGGGATTGCTCCAATACTCCTACAAACCCAAATTGAGTACAAACAGCCAATTACTATTTTTGATGTGCCAATAGGTCGGATGTGGATGAGTAAAATGAAGAAATTGAAGTGGACTGTCACCGCTGAAATAGTCGCTGGGAAGGTAGCAGCAATTGCTGAACAATCGGGCGGGTTTATTAATTTATCTAGTCGAAAACCTGTGCTGATTCCACAGCAGCTTTATCAAGCATATTTGGAGCAGCAATAGTTCGTAGGGAATGTGAGCCGCCCCGATACTGCTTTGTTTCCCGCGCCTTTGGTGCGTGGCGTTTGAGGTACAACTCGCACGCTGGCGATCGCTCTCCCGGCGCGGATGCGCTCAGCCTGCTAGGGAGCGCTGATGAACTTCTCCCTTTCCTCCTCCTAGTGGTCTGTCAACAAGGAATTGACGGATATAACCGCTTCAATTTAATCCGGGCATCTTCGGTCGTAAATCGCCAATCTACAGGAGAAGAATTTTGATTTCGGCGTTGTTC
>NZ_JAMPKJ010000129.1 GCF_039962115.1 Funiculus sociatus GB2-C1
ATCTAAACGGGCTGAGCATGATTTCTATGACCAGATTTGGTTCTCTCGCATCCGTTCATTAACCTGTCACCCTTGATCTACCAAGCATCTACAAAGATGTGTCAGGCAGTCAGATTGTTGGGTCTTGCGCGATCGCTACTTTCGGACTCCTGACCAACAGTGCGGCGGTAATTATTGGGGCAATGATTATCGCCCCGTTAATGTTACCCATTCGCGGCTTAGCTTTTGGCGCATTAGAAGGCGATATTCTGCTGTTTCGCCAAGGGTTAAAATCAGTAATTGCGGGGACAGTTTTAGCGATTGTTTTAGCGTTTCTTCTCGGTTCCTTTGTCGGACTGCCAGAATTTGGCAGCGAAGTGCTGTCTCGCTCTAAACCGACTCTGCTAGACTTAGGAATTGCCGTATCTGCCGGGGGAATCAGCGGCTTTGCCAAAGTTCAGCCAAAAATTTCTGGTACTTTAGCTGGGACTGCGATCGCAGTCGCACTTATGCCCCCCGTTTGCGTCATTGGCTTAGGTCTTTCCCAAGCTAATTGGTCGCTGAGTTTCGGTGCAGCGCTGCTGTACATGACAAATTTGTTGGGCATTACCCTAGCTTGTATGCTGACATTTTTAGTGTCAGGCTACACCCCATTAAATCGCGCCCGTAAAGCCCTAACTTGGACTCTGGTTTTTACAGCAATTCTCCTAGTTCCTTTAGGTATCAGCTTAGTACAATTAATCAGACAAGCCCGACTAGAAGCAAGTTTAAAACAAGCACTGCTTAAAGAAACCATTACCTTTCAGCGAGTAGATTTAATTAAAACTGAGTCCAACTGGTTAACTAACCCACCAGAAGTTTATCTCACAGTTCGCGCTCAGGAAGTTTTAACACCTAAACAAGTGCTGCTACTGGAAGAGTTTGTCGAGCAAAAAATGGGTCAGCCTTTTACATTAATTTTTCAAGTTAGTCAAGTCAAAGATGTCCGGCGAGAAGTCCCAACCTCGTCACCTTAACAGCCTGAGCCTTGAACAATCTTTTATCCAACTTTTTTAATCTTTCATAAAATAATGCAACCAAAATTCACAGATATTACCAGTTGGGGGCAAGCGGAAATCCTGATGCAACCAGCCTTCATCCGCATCATTGACCACATCCGCAAACACTTAGATCAATCAACCTGGAAAGGAACTTATAAAGAAGTGCTAATTTGGTCTGGGGGGACATCAGAAGAAACTAAAGCTGCTTTTACTGCTTTGCAGCAACAACTCGCCACCGCTTCACCAGAAGAAGCGTCTGTAATCGAAAATGCTTTAGCTGATATCCCAAATCCCTATCCTGGCTATCTGCTTTGTTTGCAACAACAAGACCGCGAAGTTAGCGTTGATTTGTGGGAACTGTGCTATCAAGTTTGTTTTCGCAATTATAATCAAGCGATCCACCAAGAAAATGCAGAAGTAGAGATTGATACCAGCTTAATTGAAGAAGACACTGGTGATGTAGACTGGAATCTTTTGGACGCTAAAGCTAAGCAATTAGTAGAAGAAATATTTGTGAATTTGCCTAGTAGTTGAAAAGTCCGCAGGTTAAGAGGTGTGGACAGGGCGCGATCACGCATCAGTGAATCTATCTATTGTAATGACTTTGCAATTTGCAACTGGAAATATTCAAATTACGTAATCTTACTGAAGTTAAACCAATTTTCCAGTGTTACCTTAGGCTCACGTAGATACAATGCCGTATCTTGAGCCAAAATTCACGAACCGCAGTAACCATGAATAAAATGAAGTTGCTCCGTAAAATTGCTGCATCTGGAACAATATGTCTAGTTTTTGCAGGATTAGCTGGACAAATAGCACAAGCACAACAGCGCACTACTTCCCTCTTTTCAAGTAACTGTGTTCAGAGGGGATTGATGAAAAGCAGTTCACGGGATGTGTCTATAAATAGAGAGGTATTTACCGAAATATTTGCTATATCGGACAATTCATTAATTAGCTGTCGAATTAGACCCGCAGGCTCTGCACCCAGGTATAAAACTTTGCGTCTGGCATTTGGTAGTGAGGATACTAAACATGGTCATAAACCCGTAGAAGTAAAGGTTTATCTTGATGGAAATCTGGCAGCTTCTCGGTTTATTTCTGTGGGCGAAAAAGCCTTGTTATTGCTTGATGTCAGTAAAGCAAGCAGTGTTGCCATAGAAATTCCCAGCAATCGTGATGGTTACATTGATGGAGTTTCGTTCATTCAAGCTTTGCTTGAGCCTATTTCCTCATCTCCAGGCCGCAGAAGATAACCATGACGCTTAACCGACGCAAGTTTACTCGCATTGCACTTATAGGCGGGGCTTCTTTTGCAGCTAGTTCTGGTATTTTTTTCCCAAAACCATCTGAAGCATTTATCTTAGGCTTTCTGCTTAGGGGATTAACAGCTCGTGGAGTTTTTGGTAGTCTGGTACGCTTTGGTGCTGGTAGAGTAATTAAAGGTGCATTATCCGGCGCATTTGGCCCTTCAGAAGAAGAACTTCTACAGATCCAACTAGCTGACAAAGATTTTATCGAACGCCGATTTACTCAAGATAAAACCCAGATGGCACAAGCTGAAACTACTATTTTCTGGGGTCAGCAAAAGCAAGATAAGTGGGGAACAAATGTCGGGTTTGGCTTTGTTCAGGAATATCAGGGTGAAATCAGCACCGCTAAAATTTCCGGCCCTACGATGACAGGAATTCACGTTGCTTCTCAATTTCTAGCGAAACAAGGACTTTCACCTAGTGAGGTAGCAGGATCGCTTATGCCAGTGCGATCGCAGTTTGATGATTGGGGAACGTGGGAAGGAGACAACGATCCATCTATAGGTGCAAGTTATGGTGTGGGTTTCACAAACTACCGCACACTTTTGGGCGAAGTTACTTCTCGCTATGACCTCATCCAACCCGGTCGTGGCGGGCGTGGTGAAGTTCAGCTTATAGTTGAAGCTGGTGGTCAACCCCGCCGCGACATCATCGTTCAAGTTAAGTTTGCTTGAAATTACTGGAGCAGAACACCTTATGAAAAAATCTCGCTTCATGTCTGGGTTAGCTTTATTGGTAACCACTGTAATTCTGCTTTCTGATGTAGGAGCAGTAGTCGCTAAACCTCCCATACGTACTAATCGTAGTTTAAGACCTGCTAAGGTGGAAATGTGGAGGAGAGTTGCTAACGATCCAAAAATTAACAGGAGTATTCGAGGGTATATTAGAAATCAATTGCGTCAGCGCGGTTCTCGTATGAGAAATCCACCTGGCTATGATGCAGGACATAAAATTCCTGGGGTTCATACTCCAGGAAATCTCCGACCTGAATTAGCTTCTATGAATCGTGCCCGCCCTGGCATTGCGCGAAGAGTAGGGAATCGGTTGGGGAGAAGGCTAATACGCCGCTAAGCACCGGAAGCGCACTACACTTCAAATACCAGATTTACCGAAGTAGCGACCTGTACTACAAATACTAAATAAGTTCTAGTTTTACAAAGGTAGTTCTTGAGGCGTGGAAGTTTTCACGCCTTGTTTGTTTAGCGGTGCGGCGTGTGTCGGGTAGGTCGGCAAATGCTTCGACAATAGCCAATTGAGACATTGGTCGTTGGCACTATAGTCAGATGGCTTCAATACCCTATCAACAACTGAATTAGGCATTATAGCCAGGGCTATAATGCCTTTGCAATTTTCAACTGGAGGGAAATTTCTAGTACGTAATTTTGCTGATTTCAAACGGATTTTCGAGTGTTAACTTAGGCTCACGTAGATACAATGCCGTATCTTGAGTCACAATACGTGAGTAGCAAGCATGAATAAAATAAAGTTTATCCGTAAAGTTGCCGCAGTTGGTGCCATATACCTGGCTGGTACTGGAATAGCTGGAGAAGTAGTACAGGCAAAGAAACCTGCCTTCCTACTGTCAAATACATGTGTAGAAACGAGTGGTAGGTGGGGAACATCTCGTGAAGAAATTTCTGTAGGTAAAGAACTTTTTACATCTGTTATGTATATGACATCTGGTTATTATGGCGGCGATGGTCAGCCGTCCTCAATGACCTGTAGAATTAGGCCAGCTGGCTCGGCATCTAAATTTAAAACACTACGGTTAGCATTTGGGATAGCAGACAATGCTAGGAAAGGTCAAGTCACAGTATCTGTTCATTTAGATGGGAATCAAGTTGCTTCTCGAACCATTTCTTCTGGAGAAAAAGAATTACTATTAATTGACGTTTCTAAAGCAAGTAGCCTTGCCGTGGAAACAAGCTGTTCTAGCGAATGCCCAGTTTTTGTTAATGTCTTTCAGGCACTTCTTGAGCCTGTTTCTTCACGTCCGAGTCAGAGAAGATAAGTATGGCGCTAAATAGACGCAAGTTTACTCGCATTGCACTTATAGGCGGCGCTTCTTTTGCAGCTAGTTCTGGTATTTTTTTCCCAAAACCATCTGAAGCATTCATCTTAGGCTTTCTGCTTAGGGGTTTAACAGCTCGTGCTGGTGGTCAACCCCGCCGAGATATCACCGTTCAAGTTAAGTTTGGTTGAGGAAATACTGATGAAAAAGTCTATTTTTGGCTCTAGTGCAGTAATCCTTATAGCGGCTTCATGCCTTTTGTTTGATGCTGGGGTAGGAGTTGCTAAACCCAGTATTTTTCCAAACACAACCTATTCAGAATCTCACTCGCTTACAAACGTGGAGTCTTTGCTAATTAAAAGACTTCCTAACGCCTTGCCAAGATGGGTGAGTAGAGTGCCTGCAAGAAGTAGAGGTCAATGGCTGGATCAATCAAAGGGAATTTATCGTTCCAACAGAGGTAGTATTATCGGCCCTTATGGTTTGCTTGCGAATCATCCACGACGACATGATTGGATAAGGCGGGAATTCAAAGGGCAAAGACTTGAAGCTCACCATTTAGTAGAGAAGCGTTTTGCTCGTGTATTTAAGATGAATGAAAATGATATAGCCTTTTCCTGTCTAGTGAGGTACGCTCAAAGCATAGAGCATGAGTATTTTCTTGATTAGAGATGAAACCCTACTCCCTTGACCTGCGGCAAAAAATTGTTGACACCTA
>NZ_JAMPKJ010000130.1 GCF_039962115.1 Funiculus sociatus GB2-C1
TTGACGAGGTTATTGTGTTACTCTGGCTTTCAAACTATTATTTTTTCTAGGTTCTCTTCGCTCAGTTGAGTCTCGCTTTCGCTCGTCTCTCCCGACCGCTTTATTACTATAGCTACTCTCTCCCCAATGTGTCAACTTTTTGGGAAAATTTATTTTGAAAATTCTTGAAAAGCTCTTGAAGGGGAGCATTTGCGCCACAATGGGTAATGCGTTGAGCGCCTGAGGAAAGGGAACTGTGAATTTTCAGTCGGTGATTGCTACGTTGCATGAGTTTTGGGGTGATCGCGGTTGCCTAATCGCCCAGCCCTACGATATTGAAAAAGGGGCAGGCACCAAAAATCCCAATACCTTTTTAAGATGTCTTGGGCCGGAACCGTGGGCTGTTGCTTATGTCGAACCCTGCCGCCGCCCTACAGATGGACGTTATGGTGAAAATCCTAATCGCTACCAACACTATTACCAGTATCAAGTTCTGATTAAACCTTCGCCAGATAATATCCAAGAGATTTATTTGGACTCGTTGAGGGCTTTAGGTATTCGCCCTGAAGATCACGACATCCGGTTTGTAGAAGACAACTGGGAGGATGCCACCGTAGGCGCTTGGGGAGTAGGTTGGGAAGTATGGCTAGATGGGATGGAAATCACCCAATTTACTTACTTTCAACAATGCGGAGGCCTTGACTGTAGACCTGTCTCAATTGAGATTACCTATGGTCTGGAGCGATTAACTATGTATCTCCAGCAGGTGGATGCGTTTACCAAGATTCGCTGGACTGATAACGTTACCTATGGTGATGTTCACCTTCAGGGAGAGGTTGAGCAGTGTATCTATAATTTCGAGGCATCTAACCCAGATTTGTTGTTTACTTTGTTTGGTCTATACGAGCAGGAGGCAGAGCAACTGACTGGACGCGGACTTGTGTTACCCAGTCTGGATTATGTTTTAAAGTGTTCTCACACATTTAATTTGCTGGATGCCAGAGGGGTGATTTCGGTAACGGAGCGGACGCGCTACATTGGCAGAATTCGCAAGTTGGCAAGGCGAGTCGCGGAGTTATATTTGCAGCAACGAGAGGCGCTGGGATTTCCCCTGTGCAAGCAAAAGGAAGTTGCACAGCAAGTATCTTAAGCAAGTGTGTAGGAGTTTAGGGATAGTGATCTGAGTTACCTAAGTGAGTAAAGGAACTGGGTTAGATTCTTTTGAAGATTGATAAACCAGTTAGGCAAACCTATGTTGATAGAGGAGGCTGTGTGGGGGGTGGCTAGTTTGAGTGAAGTTTTAGAACCCATTGCTAAGCAGTTTGAAAAGTTAGGAATTCCAGATTCGATTGTGCATTGGGGACACCCGGTGATGATGGCAATTGTGGTGTTGGTAATGGGTAGTTTTATAGGGTTTGCCGGATGGCGTGGACGGGTAGCGGCGGATACGGCGATCGCTAGTAAAAGTTTGGCTGACCACCGGAAGCTGGCACCGTGGATGTTTCTGTTTATAGCACTAGGTTATACTGGCGGAGTTTTGTCGCTAGTAATGCAAAATCAACGGATTCTCGAAAGTCCGCATTTTTGGACTGGTTCTATTGTGCTGGGATTGCTGGCAATTAATGGCACGATTTCGATGATAGGCTTTGGGGGTAATAAGGTAGTGCTGCGGACATTTCATGCTTATTTAGGCACTACGGCACTTTGTCTGCTATTTGTACACGCTGTGCTGGGCTTGAAGCTAGGTTTGGCTATCTGATGAACTCGGCTGCTGGTGTAATTTTAAGCTTGTCCTATATTTTGGGCTTACTGTCTACGGCAGTTTGGTGGGGCAAGTATGCAGTTTTGGCTCTGGGTATTGGGGCTGCTTTTGTTGTACCTAAATTCTGGCGAACTGGACCTAAAGCAAAAGTGTGGCTGACGGTCGGAATTGTGGGGTTGCTGGCAGCACTGTATTTTCAAGCACGGGTGCCACAACCTTTAGCAAATGACATCAGCAAGTTTGTTCATGCCCAAAATGGTAAAGGGCAGGAGCAAGTTGTCACGGTTCAGGGAAAGATTGCTAGTACGCCTCGGCTAACGCAAAGTCAGCGATCGCAATTTTGGTTGGAAGCTTCTAAATTAAATGAGGTAAAGAACGGCGAGAACAAACCAGCTGATGTCAGTCAGGGAGTGACGGGCAAGTTATATGTAACTGTGCCTTTACTACAAGCTACTGGTTTATATCCTGGTGAAGCGATCGCAGTTACGGGAGTATTGTATAAACCGAAAAAGGCTACCAATCCCGGTGCCTTTGATTTTCAGGCTTACCTGGCGAGAGAAGGGGGTTTTGGTGGTCTAAGCGGACGGCAGGTTAGTTTCCCCAATGAACAGGAAGAACGTGGCTGGGGATTCTGGACTGTAAGGCAGCGAATCATCCACTCTCAAGTTCGTTGGCTAGGCTCTCCAGAAGGGCAGCTTGTCAGTTCGATGGTTATGGGGAGTCAAGCGGTAGATTTGCCCTACGATGTGCGGAATCAATTTATCCAGGTGGGATTGGCTCACGCTTTGGCAGCATCTGGATTTCAAATTTCTCTGATTCTGGGTTTTGTCATAGCTGCCTTTGGGCGTTTTTCAGTAAGGACGCAACTAGGCGTTGGGATTGCTGCCATACTTATTTTTATTTGCTTGACAGGAGTGCAGCCATCAGTTCTAAGAGCCGGGGTAATGGGAGTTGGGGCGTTAATCGCCTTAGCAATGCAACGAAAAGTCAAGCCACTAGGTTCGCTCCTGCTTGCTGCCACGGTATTGCTGTTATTTAATCCGCTGTGGATCTGGAATTTGGGGTTTCAGCTGAGTTTTCTAGCCACACTGGGATTGTTAGTCACGCTGCCAGCAATAATAAAATGGTTTGATTGGTTGCCGCCTGCGATCGCATCCTTATTTGCGCTGCCAATTGCCGTCTTACCGTGGGTTTTACCTCTACAACTCTTTGTCTTTGGTGTTGTATCTCCCTACAGTATCCTGGCAAACATCATCAGCACTCCCTTTTTATCTGTCATTAGTATTGGAGGAATTCTCAGCGCCTTAGCCGGATTAATTTGGCCTTTGGCGGGAAGCACCTTAGCTTGGTTGTTGTATTACCCCACTCACTGGCTGATTTTGCTTGTGCAGTTTTTCAGCTCTTTGCCGGGAAACTCAATTGCTGTTGGCACTATTTCAATATTTCAAGTATTGGCGCTATACGGTTTAATTGGTCTAGCTTGGCTCAACAAGTGGTGGTGTCGGCGTTGGTGGTTCGCTGCGATTATTGCTACTACTCTGGTTGTTATCCCGGTTTGGCAGACAAAAGCAACTTTGTTTCGAGTCACGGTGCTTTCTACGCCGGGAGAGCCAGTTTTGGTGATTCAAGACAAAGGGGAAGTCACGCTGGTTAATAGTGGGGATGACAGTACAGCCAATTTTACTGTGCTGCCTTTTTTACAACAGCAGGGTGTCAATCAAATTGACTGGGCTGTGGTTACGGATTCTCAACTTAGTCCTAGAAGTGGCTGGGCTAAGATTTTGGAACGACTCCCAGTATCTACCTTTTACGTTAACACTGCCTCTATTGGTAAACTTTGGACTCTAGGTGTAAAGATTCCGCCTCAGGCTTTGCCAGTTGGTCAGAGTGTAGCGATTGGAACTTCAGCTATCAAGTTAATTAATAGCCAACCGCCAGTGGTACAACTGCAAATCAGCAACCAGACTTGGTTAGTGTTGGGAAATTTTAAGCCAGAGGAAAATGAAAGAAAGTTAGCGCTCTTGAAACAATTACCGCCTGTTCAGGTGCTTTGGTGGTCTGGAGAAAGTTTACAAGCTGATGTATTGCAAAAGATGCAAGCAAAGGTAGCGATCGCCTCATCCGCTACCATCGATCCAGAAACGGCACAAACTCTGCGTAAAATTAACACCAAATTATATACAACCGAGCGTGATGGGGCAATCCAGTGGACTCCTAGTGGTGCCTTTGAGACAACGCTGGAAGCAACAGAAAACGATGTTGGTATTAGCTATTAGGAATGAGGGGTGATATTTCCCTAGCGTAGAGGTAAAGCTTGAGTAGATAACCGATTTAAGACTCAGACTACTGTGATTAAGACAGCAGAATTTTCTGGCTCAAACTCAACTATACGGATCTAGCCGTAAGTTAGCTTCGAGAAGCACACCTGAAGCAGCAGGCCAATAATGGAGACTTGGAGGCTCGAATAATTTTGGTTAGATTAGACCTCTTGCAAAAGTCCCAGATGGGTGGGACAAGTAGGTTAGAGTTGGGTAGCATTTATGACCTACGAACAAGTAAAGACCCTGAAGTCAGAAGACTTTAAACGCTTGTG
>NZ_JAMPKJ010000131.1 GCF_039962115.1 Funiculus sociatus GB2-C1
CAGGGAAACAGTAGCAAACCTGACCAGCCGACGAAGACGAAGCGATCGCGCTTTAGCCAGTCGTCTACGGAGTCAAACCAACCCCGTTCGTTAGTAGCGCGTCCGACTGCAATTGTCATTTCAAATCCTCTTACTATTGCTTCAACTCGGAGGAATTAACATTTTTTTTTGACACCGCCCACGCCAGAGCGCATTGGGCTTTTATAGAGAATTTTGTCTAGTGTCTGTCTTCAATAGACAAACTAGCTTTATTTCCCAGCGTGTCAACTTTGACTAACCTGTTGCCCTGTTGTCAGGTTTCAGGCTACTGTTGTTTGGCAATTATGCGCTTTTTCCTCCAAGACTAAATCGTTGGGGTATGAGCGCGTGTTCTCTATGATAAAAAAATATCAGAATTTTTACAATCTGACACGTAATTCTCATTAATCCCTGCCAAAGTCAAATTATTCGCATCAATAGCATAAATCCCTGTTTTCGCTGGATAATCTGAATCAGACCGATCTTAAAAATCTTGCCTTGACAACTCTGGCTCTGTTTGGAGCTTTATTTCATGACTGCACCGACAACAACCACTCCTTCCCGCGTTCTCCGTCAAAAAGTTTTAGGCTCTCGCCGCTTGAGTAACTACTGGTGGGCAACCGTAGTCTCCGTAGGAGCTACTGGCTTCCTGCTGGCTGGAATTTCTAGCTACCTGAAAGTGAATCTGCTGCCCTTTGCTGACCCCACCCAGCTAACTTTCATCCCCCAAGGAGTAGCGATGGGTTTCTACGGCATCTGCGGTTTGCTCCTAGCGATCTACCTGTGGCTAGTCATCATTTTGGACGTAGGCGGCGGTTACAACGAGTTTAATCAAGAGACAGAATTCGTTCGGATCTTCCGGTGGGGCTTTCCAGGGAAAAACCGCCAGATTGAAATCACCTGTCGGACACAAGACGTGCAAGCAGTTCGAGTGGAGATTAAAGAAGGACTTAACCCCCGTCGAGCAATTTATTTGCGCGTCAAGGGACGCCGAGATATTACTCTGACCAGAGTAGGTGAACCGATATCCCTGTCAGCTCTGGAAAATCAGGGAGCAGAGCTGGCTCGTTTCTTAGAAGTGCCAATCGAAGGTCTGTAAATATCTTGGTTGAGCTAACCCATATCTGCATAAGATGATTCAGTAGCTCCGGCTACACAATTAGGGGAAGTGAAAATGCAGATACAACTTCGTCACTGGTTAATATCACTGTTTATGATTGGGGGACTGATATTAGGAGGATGTGCCACACCACAGGCTGCTTCCTCGGACTCCACCAATTTAGCGACTGAAACGACCACCACACCTGCCACTACAGCGAGTAGTCCAATGAGCAATTTGCCCCGCCTAGAAGGTAAAGCCACCGTTGTTATGACGGTTAATGGCTCGCCGATTACGATTGAAGTCGATGGAACTAAGGCCCCAGTTACAGCGGGGAATTTTGTAGATTTAGTCCAGCGCGGTGTCTACGATGGTCTGGTGTTTCACCGGGTAGTACGGGAACCGCAACCCTTTGTCGTCCAAGGTGGCGACCCACAAGGTAAAGACCCTAATTTCCCAACAGAACGGCTGGGAACGGGTAGTTTTATCGATCCAACAACGAATCAAGCGCGTTACCTTCCTTTGGAAATCACGCCGAAAGGGGCAGATAAGCCCGTCATCGGTCAAACACTAAAGAGTGCAAGGGTTTCAGCTGTACCAGAATTGCGCCATACTCGCGGTGCTGTGGCTATGGCTCGTTCATCTATGCCTGACTCAGCTTCGTCACAGTTTTACTTCGCTTTAGCCGATTTACCATTTCTGGATGGCGACTATGCTGTATTTGGGAACGTCACTCAAGGGATGGATGTGGTTGACAAGATTCAGCAAGGCGATCGCATTGAATCAGCTAAAGTAACCAAGGGTGCCGAAAACCTGAAAAAATAGCTAATGGCTAATAGCTAATAGCTTTTTGAATGGTGGAAGTTGTTGTCACTGGAATTGGTTTGATTTCAGCTTTGGGTACAAGCTTGGAGTCCAGCTGGCAACAGCTAATATCGGGTAAATCTGGTATTCAGCTGCATCAACCTTTTGGGGAACTTTCCCCGCGTCCCTTGGCGCTGATAGGCAAACAACCAGTCCAGTTAGAAACTTTGACTGGGCTGGTTGTCGCTGCGGCGTTGCAAGATGCTGCTTTGGTTGCACCTTTGCCTGATTGTGGCGTGGTAATCGGTTCTAGTCGCTCTCATCAGGCATCTTGGGAGAAATTGGCGCGGGAGTTTTATCGGGCAGATCCCCCCCAATCCCCCCGTGATCAGGGGGGGCTAGGAAAGCAATGGTTGGAGGCGCTGCCGCATATGAATGCGATCGCATCCGCAAGGTCTATCGGGGCAACAGGCGCGGTATTGGCACCAATGGCGGCTTGTGCAACTGGAATTTGGGCGATCGCGCAAGGCTTTCACTTGATAAAATCTGGGCAGTGTCAGCAAGTCATTGCTGGGGCGGTGGAAGCCCCAATTACACCATTGACCCTGGCTGGATTTAAGCAGATGGGTGCTTTAGCCCAATCTGGCGCTTATCCTTTCGACCGACACCGGGAAGGATTGGTTTTGGGAGAAGGGGCTGCTGTGTTGGTACTTGAATCAGCGGATTTAGCAAAGCGACGGTCAGCACGAATTTATGGTCAAGTGCTGGAATTTGGCTTGACAGCAGATGCTTATCATGCTAGTGCGCCGGAGCCGGGAGGGAAAAGCGCGATCGCGGCTATCAAACAATGTTTAGAACGCAGCCACCTTTCCCCATCTGACATCGATTACATTCACGCCCACGGTACAGCTACCCAGCTAAATGACCACAACGAAGCACAGCTAATTAGGAAGTTGTTTCCCCAAGCAGTTCCAGTTAGTTCCACCAAGGGAGCCACAGGACATACACTGGGAGCATCAGGAGCCTTGGGTGCAGCTTTTAGCCTGATGGCATTGCAGCATCAAATTTTACCGCCGTGTGTCGGGTTGAAAGAATCAGATTTTGATTTGAATTTAGTTACAGTCTCGCGTCCGGCTGAGATTCGGCGGGTGCTTTGTTTTAGCTTTGGTTTCGGAGGACAGAATGCGGTGGTAGCGTTGAGTAAAATGTAACGAGCCGAACGAGAACGAGTAAACTCGCGGCTACGCGAACGAAGCCTGCCTTCGCAGGCTATTTGGAGTTAGGTGATTTCCCAATCGAGGATGAGGGATTTTTGGTCATGGTGGATTGCTTGGTTGCGGATGTATTCAGCTATTTGATCGATGTTGTGGCGACTAACTGTAAATGCACCGTAACCACCTTGCCATTTAAAAAACTCTTGGGGTTTGATTTCATGGGTAATCAGATGGGAAGAACTACCTTTGGCTTTGCCGATTAGCTCAGATACAGTCAAAGTAGGCGGAAAATTAGTTAATAGATGAACATGATCGGCTACGCCGCCGATAGCAACTACCTTGCATCCTAATTAATGACACTGACTAACAATTGCTGCATAAATTACCTCTTGAATGTCTGGTGTAACGAGTGGCAATCTATCCCAAGTTCCCCAAACAAAATGTAGATACAACTGTGTAAAATTTTTGTGCATTTTCCCTATTGATAAGAATGCCCTCACCCTTCAGGGTGGAGCTACACGAACCAAGCGCGCAAAGGCGGGCTGTAAGTATTTAGCCTGCGTAGGCAGGCTTTGTTTGCGTAGCCCCGCCTTTAGGCGTTAGGCTATTTAATTGCCAAAAAATGGTTCAATTGCATCTAACCAGTCAGGATGAGCTTGATAAACTCTCTGATATACTTGCTTTACTTGTAATTTGGATAAAGGTTGACCTTGATTACGCCTCGAAACAGTTTTAAATTCATTTCTAAGTAGATCGTGATATCTGTCATGATCTCTTCTGGATAAATTAACTGCTGGAAGATCACTTTCATTTAATCCCCAAGCTCTAGCGTGCTTCGCTTCCAGAATATGATGAGCATTACGTTGATTCCAACGCGAATTGCCTCCACCTGGTAAGTTTTTAGGAGTCCATCTGCTCAATTGTCGATAGGGGCCAATAATACTTCCCTGAGCGGAGCGATATATCAGACCTCTGGTAGTCCTGCATAGTAATGATAACGCCAGTTTTTCATTCTATAGATAAACTGGCGTTATATTCATGAATAAAATACCAAATAGCTCCTATATGATTGGAGAGTTTTTTAGAGAACGAAAGAGTTTTTCTTACCAAACG
>NZ_JAMPKJ010000132.1 GCF_039962115.1 Funiculus sociatus GB2-C1
GCAGGCTGCTATGGATGATACCTATATGCTAACGGTATTAGCAGCTGCACTACCCGATCCCATTGAAAACCTAGACCCTATCTGTAAATAGCGTTTGAGGTGCGCTTACCCTGGCTAATGGCGCGTGTATTGTCAGTGGCTTGCATAAATTTTGCCTTTTAAAGGTTTACTCAATAACCTTGGCTCACCCTAAGAGGCAATTCATCTACCAAAAAGAGTATCAGCAGTTACAAAGAAATGGTTATTTAAATCACAATCTTTGAGGAGATAGCTGGGCGATAATATGGTCATCTTGCCCAGTTGCCCAACTCGCAAAGCGTTTGGCTAAGGGTGGTACGAATACTAATGGGTTGGAGAATCCGGAGAAAATATAGATGCCTTCGACATTATTAATAGCGCCGATGAGAGGAAGGCGATCGCTACTAAATGCTACCAAGCAATGATGCCAATTTCCTGGTAATTTCTCTATCGCAGGTAATATTTTTCCCACAGCAGCGCGGAGGTTGGCTTCGCTTTCAACCCCATCAATTTTTGCGTTGGGATCGGTGAGAACTCGGCTAATTTGTCCGATGCGTAAGCTACCGTTTTTAAACGGTATGGCACCTGCATCTAAAATGGGTGGCATTAGTTCATTATTGGGCTGATCCCATAGATGATCCAGTTCAGGTGTACTGGCTTCGGCTTCTAGTTGAAATCGTGTTGTATCCGCTAGCATTACCAGTGTACGCAAATGTATATCAACTGGCTCAGTTTCGATTAGTTCGGCATGGGTAAAATATAGCCTGATGGGAATATTAGCTGCTTTTAGTAAGGCGCGGCTGAAACCACCGGCACAGATGATGGTGTTAGCTGCATGGTAGGTTTCGGTTGCTGTTTTGACTCCGAGAATTTTTTCGCCTTCTCTGTTGAGTTCTACCACGCGATCGCAAAGAACTTCGCCCCCAAAACGGCGAAAGGCTTTGATGTATCCGGAGGTGGTTTTTTCTGTTTCAATATGACCGTGACGGACGGTTAAAGCAGACGCGATCGCATCCTTGTTTAGTAGCGGTTCCATTTCGCAAGCTTCCTCAACACTGAGTAAGCGCGGTGGAATAGCAAAACGAGCGTATGCTGCTACTTGTTCCGAGTTATCATCAGCAGCAATTGTTAAAATTAAGTCTAATTCGCGAAACTCAGTATCGCTATCTAATTCCTCTGATAAATGGCGGTGAATTTCGATACCTTCAGCGCACAATTGCCGCGTTAAATCTGTTGTCCCAGACCAATATGCCAACCCACCATAACTATAGCGCGTGGCATTTTGCGATGCGGCGTTTTGCTCTATTAACAGAACCGAAAAGCCTTTTTTTGCCAGTTCGTAACTTAGCGTTGCACCCGTAATACCGCCGCCAACTACAATCCAATCGTATGTTTTCATCATCTTTATGTAGCAAAAATGCGCTCATACCTTCAGTCTGAGGGCGTTTATCAACTTTTGCAAGTGGTTTAATGATATTCACCCAGTAGATTTACCATATTAGATATATTTGGCTAAGTTCTCTGGTTTATAAAATAATAGATAATGTGATTGAAGGCAAATTCTATGGAATTACAAATGCAAGGTTGCCCCTGCTGTTGGAACAAACGTTTATTTGCCTGGTTACTATCTACAGGTAATGCAAGCTACGAGAAACTGGTTTGCGATCGCAAACGCAACCTATTCGGAAACTTGCACGGGGATGTTTTGGAAATTGGCCCTGGAACTGGTGCTAACTTCCCCTATTATCCCAAAGATATGCGTTGGATTGGCATCGAGCCAAATCCCTATATGCACCCGTATCTCCAGAAAGAAGCAGAAAAGGTGGGCTTAAATAACGTTGATGTCCGCACGATCAGCGCTGAACGTTTGGAAGCTGAAGATAACAGTGTAGATGCAGTTGTTAGTACGTTGGTTTTGTGTTCAGTACCCAATTTAAAGGCTACTTTACAAGAAATTTTGCGAGTTCTCAAACCCGGCGGACGCTTCTTATTTATTGAACACGTCGCCGCCCCTAAAGGTACTTGGTTGAGACGGGTACAGGAGGGAGTTCGCCCGGTGTGGAAATTTCTGGCTGATGGTTGCGAACCAGCCCGCGAAACTTGGATAGCGTTAGAAAATGCTGGTTTTGAACATCTTGATTATGAAAGGTTTGAACCTTCAATTCCCATCGTCACTCCTCACATTTCGGGGGTGGGGATAAAGAAATGTTAAACTACTGTGCAACTGGCGCTGATATAATTGATTGAGATTCTAACACTGCTGCTACTCGTAAAATTAGCGCTTCATTGTAAGGTGCGGCGATAATTTGTACTCCTAAAGGTAGCCTATCGGGATGATGAATTGGGACGGATAAAACGGGTAATCCGATAAAAGATAGAGGCTGAGTATATAGTCCCAAATTAGGACGAACTAAGACTTCTTCTTCGCCAATTGTCATCTTTTCTTGACCAATTTTAGGGGCAAAGCAAGGAGTTGTGGGGGCGAGAATTATATCTACTTCGTTGAAGATTTCTCGAACGCGATCGCGATACCATTGTCGAAACCTTTGCGCTTGAATGTACCACGTTGCCGGAATTAAGGCACCAGCTAGAAAGCGATCGCGTGTTGCTGGATCGAAATCAAAAGGACGCGATCGCAAGGAATCCATATGGAAATTAGCGCCTTCTGCTGCTGTAATTATAAAAGCTGCTGCCCTTGCGCGATGGGGTTCCGGTATCGTCACAAATGTGGTGACATCCAACGCACTGGCAATTGTGGCGACTGCTTCTAAAGCCTCTAGTTCTGCACCTTTGGCAAAATAACCTTCAGCAACAGCAATTCGTAAACCTTCAACACCTTGATTTAATTGCGGTAAGCACAATTGAGGGGGACGCTTTGTACAAACGCGATCGCTCTCATCCGCTCCTTGAAGGATATCAAAAACTGCGGCAATGTCGCGCACAGAACGCGCAAAAGGGCCGATATGATCGAAGCTACTGGAAAATAATACTGCACCTGAGCGCGACAATCGCCCATAAGTAGGCTTAAAGCCAAAAATACCGCACAATGAGGCAGGGACGCGAATTGAACCGTTAGTATCGCTTCCCAACGTCAGGGGAACTAACCCAGCAGCAACCGCCGCCGCCGAACCTCCAGAGGAACCGCCAGCAACACGGGTTGTATCGTGGGGGTTGCGGGTAGCACCATAATGACTATTTTCGGTGACAAAGCCATAGGCGTATTCGTCCATATTTAACGCCCCGACTAGCACCGCACCAGCTTGTTTTAGTTTAGCAACGGCTGTGGCATCTTTGGTTGCTGGAGGATTTTCAGCGTTAATTTTTGAACCCGCTAGAGTAGTCAACCCAGCGATATCAAAGAGATTTTTTACGGCGAATGGTACACCTGCGAGAATACCTGGATCTTTGCCTAATGCGATCGCTTCATCAATTTTTGAAGCGTCTGCCATTGCTGTATCAGCAGTTACAGTAGTAAAACAATTAAACGTCTGATTTTGTTCAGCAATTCTTGCCAATGTAGCAGCAATGACAGATTTTGCAGAAACTTCTTGTCCCCGCACTACCTCAGCAATTTGAGTGGCATCAGGATATGCTTTGCTCATGGCTCAAATACAGGTGCCGCTTCAATTGTATCCGGTAAGGGAAATTCTGTGACAATTTGCGCGATCGCAGCAATTCTCTGAAAGTTTTCCCCCACGCCCGGAAGGTATTCTGGTTTTATTGGCAAATCTATTAACTTTGCCATTTGTTCTACATATTCAGTTTGAGATTGTTCTGGTGTTGTACCCATAGAAAAAAGTCATTAATTTATTACATCAACAATTGTATTCCCTTGCTGCCTAATCCTATCAGGCGAACAAATTAGCAATATTAGACCTCTTGCAAAAGTCCCAGATGCGTGGGACAAGTAGGTTAGAGTTGGGTAGCATTTATGACCTACGAACAAGTAAAGAGCCTGAAGTCAGAAGACTTTAAACGCTTG
>NZ_JAMPKJ010000133.1 GCF_039962115.1 Funiculus sociatus GB2-C1
TATATTGGCGAGCGCAGCGAACAAGGGGCTAGAGGATTATGGAATTCTCTCCCATCAATTTATCGACAATGTGCTGTTTGTTATACAGATTATTGGGCGGCTTATGAGAAAGTTATTCCAAGCAAACGGCATAAAGCCGTGAGTAAAAACAGTGGGCTGACCAACCATATTGAGAGATTTAATAATACGATGCGTCAAAGAATTTCTCGATTAGTTAGGAAAACTTTGTCTTTTTCTAAAAAGTTAGAAAATCACATCGGAGCTATATGGTATTTTATCCATCATTATAATGCGTCGCTATTTATGTAAGAATTTTTTCACTACATATTTACCACTACCAAAAAAACATTCTTACTGGATACCTTGATGGAACATATAGACCAAATAAAACACTCGCTCGCGATGAATTTGCTGCGATAATTCGTCAAGCTTTTAATCAAAACCAGGTAGCACAGATACCAAGTGGAAGTGTATATAAAGATGTTCCTGTAGGCTACTGGGCAGCTCCGGCAATTGAGGAAGCCTATCAAACTGGGTTTATGACTGGGTATCCTGGTGGTTTCTTTCATCCAAAAGAAGAAGTTTCCAAGGTTCAGGCAATAGTTTCCTTAGCGGAGGTTCTGGATGGTCTTTCTAGCCCTCCTACCGCATCTACAACTTCAACAACTCCCACTCAAGCAACTACTCCAGCAACTTCCACTCAAGCAACTATTCCAGCAACTCCCACTCAAGCAACTTCCACTCAAGCAACCAGAAGTCCCGCAGTCAGACGTCGAGCAACCAAGAAGCGTTTATTTATGCCCTTGGCAAGGACGTCCTTGATGTACCCAGTGTTTATGAACCAACAGAAGGCTCAGGCTGCCCCGGATAGCGGTGCCGTCCCCGCGGTGGCGGATAACCAGGCTACCCCGGATAGCAGCGCCGTCCCCGCGGTGGCGAATAACCAAACTACCCCGGCTAGCGATTCCTCATCAACCGTAGCTGTGGGTCAAGGTGTATTTCTTAACCGTCCTGCATCAGTGATTATTAGCGAATATTATGCAGACGCAGAGCAGATTCCTTACTACGCTATTAATGGTGTAGCCGAAGCCACAAAAGCAAATATTGTGGTTAACTATCCCGATCCAAGGGTTATCAATCCTAATCAACCTGCTACCCGTGGGGAGATTGCTGCTCTTATTCATCAAACCTTGGTTCGTCAGGGAAAGATACAACCTCTTGCTAGCAATGTAGAAGCTTCTAAGTATATTGTTTGCACTCCTAGTAGTAACCAAACTACTCAAACTGCACAATAACTTGAAAAGCAGTAAGGTGGGTATTACCCACCTTACTAATATCTTTGCTTAGCTGATATTTAAAAATTTATATAAAGTTAATATTATTTTACTTAAGCTGTTAGGCATTAAAGCTGGGTATTTTAGAGGCTGAAGCCCTTGACTGGTTCAGATAGCGCCATAAAATTAAATGCTGAACAGCTTACAGCGTTTTTTAACTTTAGTAGTAGAAAAATAAACTACTTTTGATGAGTATAGTTACCTAAAATTATCTGGCTGGCGTGTGATAGCTTGGCTGAAAATAGCTGATTGCGGTCGGCGATCGCTTGGGGATAGGCGATCGCATCCGTGAAAATACAGACTTTGGCAAAATGCTTCTTCCAGATTCCGTAATCTAACCCAAGAAATAGTGTAGTAGTTTCTGTCAAAGTTATATTAATCCACCAAATATCACCTAAGATAGATGCGTGGTGACAGCAATCCTTATTACTGCTATCTGGAATTCTCTAACTATGGCTCCACGATACAACAAGATTAAGTTCCCCCTCTGGCAGTTTCTCAACCAGCCAATCTTCAGTTCTAAAACCAAGCTGGTACTTAATCCCCGTCGCTTCTTGTACCTTTATAGCATTCATTTACTCGAACGCTGCTTGGCGAAAGATTACGAGCCAGGAAAGCGATATCCTCGCTAAATATCTATATTGCATTAAGTTGTCAGGAGTCAGCTATAGAAAGTACGTCTTTATAAAGAGTTAGGAGCCAAGCTTATGATAAGTTCTGGCTCCTGAATTCTGGGTGCTGAATCAGGCAACAATTAGCCACATTAATACATAAAAGCTGAAAACTGGCAAGCTCCCCATAGCCAGAGAAAATTGACTATTGACTGATCCGGAACCAGTGCCAACTTGTCGAAGAGATTACTCAGATAGTCCAAGCAGCTTGTGTCATCGTCAGTTATCGGTAAGTAAATCACTGATAACAGGCGCGGGGAGTAGCCAAAGCACTCCCTTGAAAAGATCATGCCTGGGCGATCGCGTTAAGTTTTGTTCTACAACGATCGCGTTCGACAAGATAAAGTCATGGCATTACAATCGGCATATGGTATCGGTATTACCGAAAGCCCCACCATTGAAATTTCCCAGGAAGTGTTGCGGTCTATCCTCAGCCGAATAGAAGCTGAACTTTATAGCAGCGAAGTCTATAACCGTTCTTTGGCTGGGTTACAGACGATCCTGGGAGAAGCTGCGGGGAATGCCCAAATTATGGTTAAGGCAGTGGGGCGAGAAGCTATCCGGCTAGCGTTCCAGCAGTTTGCCAAGACTTACAAAGTCGTTCCCGTCGCATCCACAGAAATCAGTAACAGTCAACAAGAACAGCAGCTTAGTAGTTCGTCGTCACTCGTTACAGAAGAGTTGTCAAGTTGTCCAGTGGAAACGTTATTAGAATCTAACAACCTGACAACGCCCACGGATAACGAACAACGAACAACCAACAACAAACCGAATAACTCACCCGCTAATTCCGAAGAAGCTGTGCCACCGTTTAGTAGCAGCAATATAGATCCGGTTTTCCCCAAACCAACTAAAAAACTCTCCAAGGCTCAACTGGCAGCGCAAATGGCTGCTCAAGAGCGGGAGGAGCGTCTGCGGCAAATTGGTCAGGAACTACGGCAGGCGCGTCATGCTCAGTCAATGACTATGCGACAAATTCATAATTTAACATTGGTGCCGCCCCATCACATTCAGGCTTTAGAAATTTGTCGTTTGGATCAATTGCCGGAAGATATCTATGTCAGAGGCTTTATTCGCCGGATAGGGGAGGCATTGGGGTTAGATGGGGCGGCAATGGCTGCTTCTTTACCTGCACCCGATCCTGTAAAAACTGTGGTGCCATCCTGGTATCGACCCGCATCAGCATCGGTATTTCAGCTTAGCACGCTACATTTATACGTCGGCTATGCGGCTCTTGTGGCTGGGGCAGTGGGAGGACTCGCTGTGACATCGAATCACTCACAGTCTTCAGCAACAGTTGATCCTCTGCCAGATGTTCCCTCGAATCCTTCTGTTTCAGAGTCTCAGCAAATTGCGAAACCTGCTAAACCAGGCTTAAAGTTGGGTAAGAAGGGGGTGGCAGTTGGAAATGATATTGCCCCGCCGGAAGCAATTAGTAGTAATTAGTTAAGTAGGCAGATGCGATTAAATTGAAGATGTTTGGAGGATGGTTTGAGGTCGGAAACCCATCATCCGCATGAGTTACGCTATCGCTAATCCATTTTACAAATAATTTAATCCTACCTACTTATTAGCTAATGGCTAATAGACCGTTTCTCAGTTGGGTCGAATATATCGCGGTTCTAACGTTCAGCCCACGTTGGTAAGGACATGGTATGGCCATGTTCTTACAGATGTATCTCACCGATTAGTCATTAACTACTAACTAGGGCGTGCTGAATAACGAGAAAAAAGCGGCGCTAATTAGGTTGGTGAGCGCTGCTTAGCTGGTCAAATGCCAGAAAAACCGGTAAAATCGCTCAAAACCCGTGCATCCCCC
>NZ_JAMPKJ010000134.1 GCF_039962115.1 Funiculus sociatus GB2-C1
TCTGTCCATCATCAAAAGCTATGGCTCGATAAATGAGGAAAAACAAAAACTTATATTATTGTCGGCTTGAATCACTAATCAAGCCTTCTCTGGGTCTTCCATTATTTATTCAGCAAGCCCTAAGTAGCTTAGATAAATCATGCTGGGAAAGCCATATGCCTAATGCGCTCACAGAGACTATTACAGCTAAAACTCAAAGAGTTGATAATATATTGAAACCCTACTTAAAGATTCATTTTATAAAGGTAGATGCGGAAGGCGTAGAGTTGCAGGTTTTCAGAGGCGCTATCCAAACATTAAAGACCCATAAACCTTACATAGTTTTCGAGAGTGGTTTAATCGATGTTCAAGAATGGCAGGATGGCGAGTTGCAAAATGGCAAATGGTATGAAGCCGAATTTATGATTTCCTTGTAAATGAGTGAGCCCTGCAAATTTTTAAGCTTAAAAGTTGGTTAGAGGGTTTAACCCCACTCAGCCGGGATAAATTTCTTAAGTCTTCTACCTGGATTGCAGCATCGCCATAGCAACAGCTATACTCTGGCTGCTAGCCTACCCTTTTTACTACGAAATTGAGGCTTTTGCTTCCAAAATGACTGCGGCTTTCTGGCTAGCCGCATTTTTCAAGGCTAGCGCCTTGAAAAAAAATTTGGATAACGCAATGTGGAACTTTATCGATTGAACTCCGTCTTCACTAAAGGGGTATTTTACCTCGTTGAACTTACTCTTGCTTACCCAACCCCCATAAATCAAAAATCTTCCTGAACTTCCCCGGAAACGGGCCAACTAAAAGGGTAGAGGTCTTGCGGAAAATTGCACATCTTGCTGGGATAGGTTTTACCATCTATCCGAATTTGTGCAATATTGCTGCTTATTACGATTATTTTGCTCTTGGGGTATGAGTTGATTTTAACTTTAGTAGAAATAACCTTGACATTGAATGTCCCTCTTAAGGAGGAAGCCTGCTAGATTTTCATGTAACAAGATGTAGGGATGTTGAGGATTGTTAAAGTCTTGCAATAAAAAGTTGCAATAGTTGTTTCAGTCTGGTCATCGGTCTTTTAGATTGGGAGCTGTATTATGACCGTAGCTGTAAATATAAAAAGCTGGGTTCATCAAAGCCGTCATAGAAACCGGAGAACAGCCTATTTGTTTGGGTCAATGGCCGACTTCAACGTAATGTCTGAAGTTGAAGATACTACCCCTAGTTAATTAGGTTTGCATCAAGGTGGGACAAACAGCTAACTTGTGTTTGACTAGCCGCTCAAGGCAAAAACGCTTACTGCCAACCATTGTTTGTCGCAGGTTTACATTCATCGCGCTGCCATTGCTAATGTTGATTGCTTAATTTGTAGGAAAAGCACCTGTTATAACTCTATCTTGGGTGCGAATTATCTTGCAGATAAGTGGTTGACTAGGGTTTGTAATGAGCATTTTATAAGTCAAATCAGGGCTTTGCTTAGTAAAAAACGCATAGAGCTAACACTGCAACCTTATCGAAGCTTATTCCAACCTGTTAATATTTTAACTTAAATTTTTCAGGCGGAAAAGGATAGCTTTAGGATGATTGTCAGAAGTTTGGGTGTAATCGTATATACTAGCCGGCGTTTCATCGCTGTTGCAAAAGGTGTTTACCTTTTTGTGTATGTCCACTTTTATTTGTGTCCAACCAAAGGGATATACATCAGAGGGTTTTCGGTTCGTATAAGCGATGTTTTCACGTTAGACCAATTCATTTACTGGAGACTAAAATCATGAAAGTTCTGTATCTTATCCAAACTCATAAGAATCCAGAGCAAATTGACCGACTCATCCAAACAATTAAAAAGTCTAGTCCCAGTTCTCAAATATTAATTAGCCATGATGTTAAGGGCTGTGATTTAGACGTTTCAACCCTAGAGAAGCTGCCAGGAGTTAATGTAATTAAAAATGATGCTGTGGGAGTCAGAGGTGATTTTAGTTTGGTTCAAGCGTACTTGGATGCTATTGACTGGATATTGACTCATAATATTGACTTTGATTGGCTGATAAACCTCTCAGGCCAGGATTATCCTACTCAGCCACTTTCTGTACTTGAGAAGTTTCTTGCCGAAACTAAGTTTGATGGGTTTTTACAATATTGCGATACCTTCTCTAAAGATAGCTATTACGGTTTCAAAGAGAGCCGCGATCGCTATCTTTATCAATATTGGCACTCAGGGGTACAGTTTTCCAGATGGCAGCGGGGATTAGCCAAACCATTACGAGTTATTCTCAATAATGTTCAGCCTTTTGTTAAAATTGATACTTCTTATCAATTTTCAGTAGGTTTTCGGGCTTTTTCAAATCCGTTCAATCAAAATTTTGTGTGTTCCGGAGGCTCTTTTTTTAAAACTATTTCAAAAAACTGTGTTCGCTATTTACATGATTTTTCAAAAAATAACCAGGAGCTAGTTAATTACTACAAAAAAACGCGAAACCCTGATGAGTCTTTTATCCAAACTGTTTTAGTAAATAGTGGGTTATTCAATTTCTGTAATGACAATAAACGGTATATCGATTGGACTGGCACTCGGCACGGTCATCCTCGGCTACTCACAAGTCAGGATTACCCAGCAATAATTAAAAGCGATGCTCACTTTGCCAGAAAGTTTGATACAACCCAAGACAGCAAAATTCTGGATATGCTAGATGCCAGAGTATTACAACAGCAGAAAGCATTGAGCTTACAAATTAATTAATAGTTATCCCTGGAGATAGGTATGTCAACTATAATTCCAATTACGGAATTATAGTTGACATTTGCGTAAAATAATGGTTTTTTTGTGCCGCTAGTTGGTCAGCCCCGACTTTAGCTAATGTTAATGTTGGGACGGCGATGTTCCTTCGGGACAAATCCTTTCAGAGGTTCGCGCAACCAATTTTTGTGAGCTTATTGGTTTTCGCACCAAGAATTTTATTAGCCAATATAGCCTTCAAAATCATTACCAAGTCCGGTACTTATCAAAGCCGTATTATCTGGTCAAGCAGCCCGGATTGCCGTCATTGCCCTATTTGCTACAGTATCACTTCAGCAACTGTGGAATGCAAAAAGTATTGGCAACAGCGCATCGGGACAGGCAGAGGTAGTTACTTCCGAAGAAGAAATGGTATTCTGTGAAACCGGTTCCGGGAGTCGAGGGTGAGGTTTGGATCAACCTTAACAGCGATGGGCTTCACCGCTCGATGGACGGTGGCAAGACATTTGTGCCAATTACAGGAGTTAAGAGAGCTTATCTGTTTGCTTTCGGGAAGCCGCAGTCGGGAAGCACGATTCCAGCTCTGTATTTGTACGGTGAAATTAGGAATATGGGTCAGGGAATTTTCCGTTCTTTAGACCACGGAAAAACTTGGACAGAAATTGGAGATCGCTCACGGCCCATCGGCAAAAATCCCCAAGTAATGGAGGCAAGCAAACAGGTGTTTGGGCTCGTCTTCATTGGTACTGGCGGCAGGGGAATTTACTATGGGACTCGCTAGAACAGCAGTTAGTCTATTAGACCTCTTGCAAAAGTCGCTCAGGAAGATTTGATTTTGGGGAGGTAAAGCTCGTAATTGTAGAGAGCAGCAATCAGATTAAACCTTAAACTAAATCTTTTAAGGACGGTTT
>NZ_JAMPKJ010000135.1 GCF_039962115.1 Funiculus sociatus GB2-C1
AACGAAGAGGTTATGGATTTAGAAACTTCAACAATTTTAAATTAAGAAGTTTTCTAACTTGGCATTTCGCCAGCTAGTTTCAGTTTTTTTTACATACCATGTTCGGTAGAGCCTAAAAATTTAATGTTTTCTTTATATCTTGAGGAATAATTATGAGAAGAATACTCAGTTGGTAGTCGAGTTTACAACAAACGGGGATCGCTCGGTGTTAACTTAATTAATGTAGTTTAATTCTAGTGGCGCAAAGCTCCTCGGCAGTTATGGCTCAAATACTTGATCCCGTCCCTTTTGGTAACACCAATTACATTCTCTGCTGCTACGTCAATGCTACAAGCCACATTCAAATTGCTCGGATTAGTAATATTCCGAACTGGTACTTCGAGCGTGTTGTGTTTCCCGGACAACGCTTAGTGTTTGAAGCACTGCCAGAAGCACTTCTGGAAATTCATTCAGGAATGATGGCAAGTGCCATTATCTCAGATAACATACCGTGCGATCGGCTGTGTATCGACGAAAAAAAGGATTCTGATTTTAATAATAAAATTTTTGAAGACAAAGAACAAACAGAGGATAACAAGCAAAAAGTTGCAGTTCAGAAGAAGAAAACCCTGGAAACCACTGAATCTTTAACAACCACTTATATCGGCTAATAAGCTTGTAAAATTTGAGCGTTGCAAAGGGTTGTCGGTATCGGCAGCCTTTTTTTAGTCATTAGTCAGCTAGGAGTTGTAAGGGTGTCAAATTGAGATTTTATGAGGTTCTAACAACCTAACAACGTTCCAACGCCAACGAATAACTAATAATCAGCTAAAATATTAAGATAGTATGCGGAAACTGCTATATTTGGCGCTGGATGAGTTAAAGAGTGAATCTACCTTCCTTTATTTGGCTTTGGAAAATTGCTGCTTGGTCGATGGGTTTGTCACTCGTCGCCTATCTACTGCTGGGCGTAACTGGCATTTGGATGTTTAGGGCGCGTCAGCAAGAGCATTCCCGTCCCCAATGGTTGCGACCTTTTCACTACACCACTGGCGCGATAATGGTGGGTTTGGTCTTGCTGCTGCTAGCCATTGGGATTGTAGGAACGCTAGGTCATTATGGCAGCTTGGGTCACTCGGCGCATTTAATCGCTGGAGGGGCGGTGGTGGCGCTGGTGTTACTTTCAGCTGGGAGTGCTACTTTAATTAGCTCGAATCGAGCTTGGGCGCGTTCGGTTCATGTCGCAACTAATCTGGTACTGCTGGTTGGATTCGTCTGGGTAACGCTGACAGGCTGGAGCGTTGTGCAAAAATATTTACCTTAGATTCTCATTTTTGTAACACTTAAATTTATACAAATAGATAGAGGCAAAGGTTTCACAATCTAGCTATTTGCTTAAAAACCAATCGCTATCCGCAACAAGAACGCGATCGCACTTCTTCTATCTTCACTCTCGCCATCTTTAGTTAACATGAAAATGTAGGCTTACCCCACCCTTCTAATGAGTAGTCCGTTCGTCGCCGTAATTCTAGTAATGCTTATTGCCGCCTTGGTAGGCAGCGCGGTAGGTTTACGATCTCCCCTTGGTAGCAATGGCAACGAAGTGATTCCTCCTACGGCTGGAACATCAAATTCCACCGCTTCCCCTGCACCAGCCAGCAACGAAACTGCCCAAATTCCACAACAAACAACTCCCCAAACAACAATAAGCCCTACGGCAACGCCATCTCCCACAGCAACACCATCTCCCACAGCAACACCATCTCCCACCCCATCTCCCACTGGCACCCAGAGGAATACCACAGGTGGTGGCCCATATTATGATGATGAAGAGGAGCCAGTGCGGGCGTTGTGGTGATATTTTCTGGGAAAGCTTCAGGAGTATGTTGCTTCAGACGCAATTAATCGCGGCTGAAGCAATTGATATTGAAGATTCTAGGCGCTATTTTTAACAAAGGCACCTTTACACAATTTGCGATCGCGCTCAACTGCACCCTCTTCAAAGCAAGAGCCACTAAGTTTAACTAATAGCAATGTGCGCTCTTACTCCGCAGTAGAGCTGGGGGGTATTCCATCTAGGGCTGCATTATTGCCCTTGTGCTATCGTACCTTTGATACTTTTTATCCTTTTTCTGCACCCGAACATCGCCAAATGGGGAACGGGTGAAACGAGGAGAAAGTCGCCCTGCTGTTGGGAAGATTGTGCCGTTTTCTGAACAAGTCATGAACAAGTAAAAATCTCCTTGTTCATTTAAACTGATCTGCAAACCTACAAACAAAAAGTTACAAATGAAAGCAATTCAATTTTTTGAATATGGAAATAGTGATGTTTTGCGCCTAGAAGATATCTCTCTACCAGAGCCGAAATCAGAGGAAATTTTAATTAAAATTCACGCTTGCGGAGTAAACTTTGCTGATACTTTAGTGCGGAAGAACCAATACATTTTCACTCCTAGCTTACCTTTCATACCTGGTTTTGAAGTAGCAGGCACAATTGAGAAGTTGGGAACTGAAGTTACAGGTTTCTCTATAGGGCAGCGAGTGGTAGCTTTTATCTCTAATGGTGGCTACGCTGAATATGCAACTGCACCACAGAATTTAACGGCAATTTTGCCAGAAGAAATCGAATTTGTTTCGGGAGCCGCAATTCAAATACATGGGTTGACAGCATTTCATATGCTGAAAACAGTAGCTCAGCTGAAGCCCGGACAAAGTGTACTGGTTAATGCAGCGGCAGGGGGTGTAGGAAGTGTAGCCGTGCAGCTAGCGAAAATCTTCGGTGCTAGTCAGATAGTTGCAACAGCAGGCTCACCTGAAAAGCTGGAATTTGCCCAATCTTTAGGCGCTAATACATTGGTAAATTATCGGGAACCAGACTGGCATGAACAGGTATTGCGTGCTACTGACGGCAAAGGCGTTGACGTGATTCTTGAAGCAGTGGGAGGCGAAACATTTCTCAAAAGTTTAGAATGTCTGGCTAACTTTGGTAAGTTGATTGTATACGGTTCCTCCGGTGGTAGTAGCGTTTTCGACCCAACAATTTTACTCACTAAAAATAAAACTGTTATTGGATTTGGCTTGTACTGCTTTTTGGAAAATACTTTATATAATGAATCTTTGAATACCTTGTTTGAATATATCAAACAGGGAAAACTGAATGTACAGATAAGTGGTAGGTTTCCATTAGCAGAGGCCAGCAAAGTGCATCATTTAATTGAAAGCCGCAGCAGTCAAGGAAAATTAATCTTGCAACCTTAGAGAATCGATAGGTTGCTAATATCTAGCCAGCCTGAATAAATTTAGGGGTAGTCCTGCATAGTAATGCTAATGAACTATAATTTTAATTATTCAACCTACCGTAATTTTTAGCTTATGCAATGCCCCAAGTGCGACTCTCAATACGTTGTAAAAAATGGTCATACTCACACTGGTAAACAAAATTTTAAATGTCGAGATTGTGGCAGACAATTTG
>NZ_JAMPKJ010000136.1 GCF_039962115.1 Funiculus sociatus GB2-C1
TGCAATTTCACCAATCCTTTGGTCTGGTCAAAGCTCAGCGCCAGCGACATCGCCGAATTCAGGCTCAATCGCTTGACATCTGGGCTGAGACGTTAAGTTGACACCAATGGGCATTGCCATACCCCTACAGATGTATTGCACTCAAGCCTTGAATTGCTATAGCAACGTTCTCTGACCTAGACGATTTAATATATGTAGGTATGTAAGATGCGTTATGATGCGCTCCTCCCTCAAGTGTCACCAGCATTCATCTGGAAAAAATCTAAATAAAGATTATCAACATCCTAGATGCACTCATAAAAAGTAAAATATAAAAATTTCCCAGAAATTACAATGACTGATAACAACATTCCCCCTCTCCCCAGTTTAGAATACATCCCTTACATTGACGAAAACGGACATTTACCTGAGCAATGGCAGGGAAAAATTGGCGTATACGCAGTTTTTGATAATGAAAAAGTGCTGCAACTGATTAACTATTCTCGCGATATCTCAGTCAGCATCAAACAACATCTAGTGCGTCAACCTCAACACTGCTACTGGTTAAAAGCACACATTATCGAACGTCCTAACCGTACCATTCTCGAAAGCATTCGAGATGCTTGGATTGAAGAAAATGGTGCGATACCAGTGGGGAATAGTTCTGAAAAAGAAAAATGGAATGACCCCATCGACGCAAAACTAGCGATGACAGCCGAGGAACAGGCGAAGTTTACGAGCCTAACGATAGATGAAATAGGACAAGTAAAATTGTTAAAAAATGTAGCACGGCGAGTTGAAGAAGAAATCTTCACAGAGCTGAAAGCCCGTGGCGTACAAGTGGAACTCCGCTTCAATCCCAAATTAAAAGAAAGTGGCTTACTTGACCTAAAATAATTGCGGCTCTAAAATTCCCGTTTCCTCTTGGCACAAACCCTCGCTTGTGATTTTATCTCATGCCCCCATTGCTGAACAATCGTTATAAAATTATCCAGACTCTGGGAAGTGGTGGATTTGGCAACACCTTTCTAGCAGAAGATACTCATATGCCTTCGGGCCGTCGCTGTGCAATAAAACAGCTGAAGCCAATAGCACACGACCCCCAGATGTTCCTACAGGCTCAAACTCGTTTCCAGCGAGAAGCGGCAATTTTAGAGGATCTGGGTGAAGGCAGCAATCAAATTCCCAAGTTATACGCCTACTTTTCGGAAGCTGGGCAGTTTTACCTGGTTCAGGAATTTATCGAGGGTCAAACCCTAACGAAGAAGGTGCAAGCCGAGGGAGTGCTTTCTGAGAAGGCGGTTAAGGATATTCTGGTGAGTTTGTTGCCAGTGCTGGATTTTGTCCACAGCAAGCGGATGATTCACCGGGATATCAAGCCGGACAATATTATTATCCGGCAACGGGATGGAAAGCCCGTGCTGATTGATTTCGGCGCTGTTAAGGAAAGTGTGGGCGCGGGGAATACTGCCGTAGGGAACGCCGTCGCCTCGATGGTGATTGGTACGCCGGGGTTTATGCCTTCGGAACAAGGAGTCGGACACCCAGTATTCGCCAGCGATTTGTACAGTTTGGCGCTGACGGCGATTTATTTGCTGACTGGGAAACTGCCGCAAGATTTGCAGAGTGACCCCCGAACTGGGGAAATTTTGTGGCATCAGTACGCATCAAATATGAGTCCCGGCTTTACGGCGGTGTTGGATAAGGCGATTCAGTCGCATCCACGCGATCGCTTTTCCACTGCCAGAGAAATGCTTGATGCTTTACAATCGAGTGCCGCTTTTACCCCAACTCCTGCACTTTCTAATGCAGCAACGATAGCGGTGTCTCCTGGTGCTGGCACTAACACGCCTACTCCTGTATATCCGCCAACAGCAAACAACACACCGCCTGCCGTTGGTCAACCCCAACAGCGGAATCCTTTGCTGATAGGACTTTTAATTGCAGCTGGCTTGGTAAGTGCAGCTGTAGCTGGCACCTTAGTTTTTACCAGAAACCCGCAATCGCCCTCTCCGGTAGCGTCATCTTCTCCTCGCGCCGAGGAACCAATCGCCAGACAAACAGAGCCAACCCCTTCACCAACGCCTGACAATTCGCCCGTAACCCGCGACGAACCAACACCTTCTGTAGCGATCGCGCCAACCCCGACACCAGAACCCGTGCGCGAACCGGAACCCGTACAAACCGCTGAACCAGAACCAGTGCGCGAACCGGAACCTGCGCCAACCCCTGAATCAGTCAGTCCCACACCCGAACCAGCACGTCCCACACCCGAACCAGCGCGTCCCACACCGGAACCCGAAAACAATAACCCAGCGCCAAACGTATCTACCAGCGTTCCAACATTTCAAGTAGGTACAGCCAGAAGCGACATACAAGCAGCACTCGGCAAGCCAAGCAAAGATGTCAGCGGTCTTTGGAGGACGCGCGCTGTAATTTATGAAGTGGTGCCAGATCAGATTGACCTTGGCTACTTATTCGATCGCACTTCTGGACGGCTTCGGCAAACAGAGGTATCCTTTGCCGACTCGGTAGATCCTCAAACAATGTCAACTACATTGAATGGACTTTTACCCAGTGGTGCATCCCCAGATATTCGCCAGGGACTCCGACAAGTGCAACGGGGGCGGCGCAGTTCTTATACTTTCACCCAAGGCAACTTAAGAGGAATGATTGTGCGGCAAGATTGTAATGTTATTTACATTAGTATTTGGGATGCAGATTTACATGAATTTAATGTTAGTTCTGCTCGAAAGTGTTGAAGCTAAAACACGATAACCTGAACATCTCGCTTTTAAAAAGCGCAAGAGCGAGTAACGCTAAGGACGAACAAAGCAAGCCGTAGCTTAGCAGGATTTTAAGGTCGCGTATGCGGCCTTTGTTGGTATAGCATCAGGGTTTATTCTAAGCGGACTAAATTAATTTTTTTTGTCACAATTAAGCAGATGGGTAATATAAACTACTCAGATGCGATCGCATCTACCATAATTGATATTTAGATACTGAGTGACACTGATGAGAGACAGGGTACTCTAGGTGCTACAGGAAAGAGGTAATTACCGTAGGACTTACGCACTTGGAATCAGGAAATCAATTTCCTGGTTAAAAGCCCGGCGTTGCTGAAAGAGTAATGAACTAGACCAGCAAAGAAACTGTTCGATATTTCAAATAGTGGAGCAGCAAGCGGAGGGAACACTTCAACATCTCAACTGATTTGGAGTAGCA
>NZ_JAMPKJ010000137.1 GCF_039962115.1 Funiculus sociatus GB2-C1
TGAACTCCGGCTCAGTTCAGCCAATGAGATAAGCAAGGGTTATGAATAACGGGTAGCAATCGCCTTTGTTCAGTCCCCATAGTACCCCAGCGATGACTTTTGCAAGAGGTCTACTAAAGTTCGCCTCATAAACGCGATCGCTTAACCAGTCTAAACGCCGTAAAATCAGGAAATGATTTATCAACGCCCCCGCTTGGAAATTCCCGAATGCGCCTGGAAGCGTCCTATCGGACTCGGATGGGACAAGCCTTACACTGTCCGCTACGCCAGTAATCTCGACGATGGCCCTTGGCACGGTATGCCCTTGGGTGGCTTTGGCGCAGGTTGCATTGGTCGTTCCCCAAGAGGTGACTTTAACTTGTGGCACCTGAATGGCGGAGAACACGTATTTCGCAGTCTGCCTGCTTGTCAGTTTAGCGTCTTTGAGCAGCCAGAAGACGCGCCAGCGCAAGCTTACGCGCTGTGTACGGAACCGCCAGAGGATGGCAGTTTATCTCGCTGGCAGTGGTATCCCAAGGAAGGAACTGGGGATAAGGGATTGGGGACTGGGACTTATCATGCGCTTTATCCGCGCAGTTGGTTTGTCTATGAAAATGTGTTTCAGGCGGAGTTGAGTTGCGAGCAGTTTTCGCCAATTTGGGCGGGAAATTATCAGGAAACTTCTTACCCTACAGCTGTGTTTCGCTGGACTGCATACAATCCCACAGATAAGCCGATAACGATTAGCATTATGCTGACTTGGCAGAATGTGGTCGGTTGGTTTACCAATGCGATTAAGTCGCCAGAAGTACGGGTGCGGGATGATGGTAGTCCGGTTTACGAGTATCAACCACGATGGGGAGATAGTACGGGAAACTTAAATCAGTGGATTTCCGACTTTCACCGCGTGGGATGTCTGCTAGATCGGGTAAGGCTGCATGATGAAATTGGGGAGGGGGAAGGACAGTTAGCGATCGCTACTGTGAATAATCCCAGTTTAGAAGTCTTCCATCACAGTCGTTGGGACCCGGCAAGCGATGGCGGTGATATTTGGGATATTTTTGCTTGTAATGGCACCTTGTCGGATCGGCAAGATGAAACGCCAGCCGCACCAGGGGAACAAATAGCTAGCGCGATCGCTGTCCGCTTTACGCTGAAACCTGGTAGAACTCGCTATATTCCTTTTATCGTCTGCTGGGATTTTCCGGTGATGGAATTCGGTACGGGGGATTCGATCACTAAATATTACCGTCGTTATACTGATTTCTTTGGTCGCAATGGCACAAATGCTTGGTCGATAATTCGCACGGCTCTCAAGCAAGATGATACTTGGCGGGACTCAATTCGCGAATGGCAACAGCCAATTTTAGAGCAGCAGGACTTGCCTTCTTGGTTCAAAATGGCACTGTTTAATGAGCTGTATCTGTTATGCGATGGCGGTACTCTATGGACAGCAGCATCAGAGTTAGATCCGATTGGACAATTTGGTGTTTTAGAGTGCCTAGATTATCGTTGGTACGAAAGTTTAGACGTGCGGCTTTACGGCTCGTTTGCTTTGGCGATGCTTTGGCCTAAATTAGATAAAGCAGTTTTAGAAGCTTTTGCACGAGCAATTCCCACAGGGGACGATACTCCCAGAATTATTGGGTACAATCAAGCACAGGCAATTCGCAAAGCTGCCAATGCCACACCCCACGATCTCGGCGCACCAAATGAGCATCCGTGGGAAAAAACTAACTATACCAGTTACCAGGATTGCAACCTTTGGAAAGATTTACCTTGCGATTTTGTTTTGCAAGTTTATCGAGATTTTGTGATGACTGGCTCCACAGATATCCAGTTTTTGGAAGAATGCTGGGATTCAATTGTCAAGACGCTGGCTTATGTCAAGGAGTTTGATCTAGACGGGGATGGGATTCCGGAAAATTCCGGTGCGCCAGATCAGACCTTTGATGATTGGAGATTGCAGGGTGTGAGCGCTTATTGCGGCGGCTTGTGGTTAGCGGCTTTAGAGAGTGCGATCGCTATCGGACAAATATTGGCCGAAAATTACCCTGACGGCGAATACAACACCACCAATTACCAAACCTGGCTAGACCAATCCCAATCTTTATATCAACAAAAGCTTTGGAACGGCAAATATTACCGACTCGACAGCGAAAGCGGATCTGATATTGTCATGGCAGATCAACTTTGCGGTCAGTTCTACGCCCGTTGGTTGGGATTACCCGACATTGTGCCAGTAGAGTGCATACAATCTACCCTCAAAACTGTGTATGAGTCCTGCTTTTTGAAATTTAATAATGGTCTTCTGGGTGCTGCAAATGGAGTAAAACCAGATGGTACTCCTTTCAATCCCAATGCTACTCATCCCCTAGAAGTTTGGACAGGAATTAACTTTGGGCTTGCAGCATTCATGGTGCAGATGGGGATGAAAGATGAAGCCTTCCAAATGGTGGAAGCTGTCGTGCGCCAAGTTTACGACAATGGGCTACAATTCCGCACCCCCGAAGCCATCACAGCTGCTGGTACTTTCCGTGCTAGTCACTACCTGCGAGCAATGGCAATTTGGGCAATCTACGACGTACTGACGAAATTTTAAACTCTTTCCCAGGCTGAGCCTGGGAAAGAAAGAATCATTTTAACTTTTGACTTAATTACCTCCTCCCATTGACGGAGGGATTGCAGTAAAAAATAATTCTAGGAACGTCACCCAACAAAACGTAAGCATTTGTTGGGTGACGTTCCTCAACGCAACCTTCGCGAATATTAGTGTTTTTCGCTCTAACCGAACCGTATTGCTTGGTTAGGTCATGCCTCAACGAAGTGTGGGTATAATCGCTAGGTATTGATAGACAATTCCCTCTTCACATATGCAATGCCCTCTGTGCGGTCACACCAGAACTCACAAACATGGAAAAACCAGCAAAGGTAGTCAACGATACTTGTGTCCTGCTTGTAGACAAACTTTTACTGACGGCTTTGACACCTTGTA
>NZ_JAMPKJ010000138.1 GCF_039962115.1 Funiculus sociatus GB2-C1
CGTTTGGTAAGAAAAACTCTTTCGTTCTCTAAAAAACTCTCCAATCATATAGGAGCTATTTGGTATTTTATTCATGAATATAACGCCAGTTTATCTATAGAATGAAAAACTGGCGTTATCATTACTATGCAGGACTACCATGGATTCTATAGGGAAGCAACGTTCAAAAATGAAGCCGGGTTTGCAGGACTAATCGCTGGATAACCCTAAGCACTATCCTGAAACCCGAATAAGTTTCAGGCATTAACTAGATGATTCTTCCTCTACTTAGTGCAGTTTTTTGAACAAAAGATGTTACTCAATCGCCCTGAGAACAGGCTTTTTGGTTGATGCCAGTTGCTCGAGTAGGGCAGTAGCTAGTGCAGGTGCATCATACTGAGCAATTTCAGTTTTGAAACGGAAAGCCCTTTGCCGATATTGGGATGAACCGAGGATTTTCATCACAGCATCTCGAATCTGCCTCGGTCTAGGTTTACTTGTTTTCAGGTCAATTCCCACCCCAGCCCATTGCACCCTGGCACAAATTTCAGGCTTCTCCTCAGTTTGCCCAGCCGTTACCAGCGGCACACCATTCGCTAAAGCCAATTGCACGCCGTTGAATCCAGCGTTAGTCACCATGACATCCACATGAGGCAGCAGATGTTCGTAGGGAATAAACTTCTCGACCCTGACATTAGCAGGCATTGAGTCAAGTCCAAGATTGTCAATCGGCTGTCCTCCAGTTGTAACAATGACCAGTACGTTATCGTTGGCAAGTGCCTGGATTGCAGGCAAAATCAGGTCGCCTGCGTCCGTTGCTACAGTTCCTTGCGTGACGAAGACAACTGGCTTACCGTCAGAAAGTTCCTCCCACCAAGCAGGCAGTGTAACGTTAGCTTCCAGACTGGGCAAAAAGGGTCCGATAAAATGCACTTGCGGTGGTAAATCGCTACGGGGATACTCAAACGTTGGAGTAGTTCCTTGCAAGTAGAGAAACGGAGATAGGGCGGCGGTGAAAAAGTCTTGGGACTTGGGTGGTAACCCCACACTTTCTCGAACGCGATCAAGATGAACCGTTACATCGCGCATCAAGACTCGCTGTGACAACCCATTCAAAAATGCATTTCGCAATCGCCCAAACGCTGAATTGGTAGGTTGTATACCCAGTCCAAACGGAGCGGTATCGCGGCTGCCCAAGGGTAAAGCAGACATACCAAAGGCTGCCCACGGCAACCCCGTTTTTTCCTCCAGCCATGACACGCCAATGAAGAAGACATCGCATAGCAGGACATCGGCTGGAAAAGAGCGAAGGATTTCTGTTAAGTCTGATAGCTGCGTAACTCCAGCATCTATGAAGCCATGCTTGAGGTAGAACTTAAACTGCGCCACCCCCTTACTCGCTTCTTTCTGGTCTAACCACGACTGAGGAATGGTACTCATATCTGTAAAGTCTAATCCCGTGCGAATAGGGACGTGATATGCACCAATCGCTTCAACCTTTTCCTTAAATCCTTTGCCTGTGTACCACCACACTTCATGAGAGCGCTCCACTAGGAAGCGGGCAATCGGTAATGCTGGGTTGACGTGTCCGGCTGCGGGAATTGTAGCAATCAGAAAACGAGCCATTATGATGCAGAAACTCCAATGAACTGGGGGTGTCAGCGCCTTCCCGGTTTAATGAATTAAATTTTTAATTCATTGTCAGCGGTGAGTTCGGGTTCTGTCAAGAATGAATTAAATTTTTAGTTAACAAGAGCTACTTAGACCTTGAGTACCTGTAAAGTTCAAAGAGAAAGGCTTGACCTCCCCTACCGCCGTCCTGTCATCGATTTGTCTAACCGTTGTGAGCCAAAAAGCCAAAAACCAAAAAACACCTGCTGCTTCTTCTGCTAAGCGTCCAGTACGTGATGCAGAGGCGACCAAACAAGAGATTCTCGATGCCGCCGAGGAGGAGTTTGCCTTCCACGGACTCAGTGGAGCGCGAACTGAAGCGATCGCTAAGAGTGCAGGCGTAGCACCACGAATGCTCTACTACTACTTTCAGAGCAAGGAAGGGCTTTACCAAGCGGTTTTAGAGCGACCGGCGACACAATTCCAGGAGGTGCTTTTGCAACTCAACCTAGAACAATTGCCAGCAGCAGAAGCGCTAAGAGCGTTTTTGCAAACCACAATTGCCTACGAGGCTTCTCACCGCCATCGGGGAATGTTGTTGTTTCAAGAAGCGAATCAGAATCAGGGCAAGTATTTCAAGCTGACAAACTGGCAACAACCCATTGCCTCCCTGACTGGAATTCTGGAGCGGGGGATGCAAGAGGGAATATTCTGCAAGCTCGATGGGTACATGACAACTCTCACGATTATTGGCGTGTGCGTTTTCTACGCTAATGCTCATGAAAACTTGAAGCATCTAGAGCCAGAGCGGGATTTATTAAGTCCAGAATTGATTGAGCAGTACACCCAAGCGGCAATTAACTTGGTTTTGACGGGAGTGCTGCATCAGGAAAAGTAGAGCTACAGTCAGTAGACCGAAAACTTTTGCGATCGCGCTCCAGCACACTAGACCCTGACTGCCTGACAGAAGTAGGTGAAAGCCAATAGCCGCGGGGAATTTGTGAAAAAGGGTAGAGGGACATGAGAGGCTAGAGTTACCACACAACAGCCATCTATTCATGACAA
>NZ_JAMPKJ010000139.1 GCF_039962115.1 Funiculus sociatus GB2-C1
ACATTTTCAGACACAGTTGCTTGACATCGTTGGAATACTGCCAAGGTCGGTAATGGTCGAGGAACTGGCGACCACAGTGCTTGCATTTGTAGCACTGCCTACCTTTACGGTGACCGTTCTTAGATACCTCAGTTGCGTTACACTTTGGGCATTTCATCTTAGACAAGGGTGAGACAGGTCAATTATTTTAGTCTATAAATAACATTATCCTTTCAGCAACGCCGAAATTTCTTTTTCAATGTTTTCGTCTTTTTCCGGAATGGAAAATTAAAATGCCCAAAACAAAAAACAATTACCAAAACTGTCCCGATTGCCCCGCGAGGCATATGGAGCAAGCATTACAGCCCCGCATCTGCCCTGCACATTGCCCCGCATCTAGCTGAAATTGCCCCGCAAATCCTGACTACAGTTTGTTCTAGCTGGCAGATGAACCTAATAGCTATAACAAACTGTAATTACTCCAAAAGCGACTGAGCATCCATTAAGCGTATTTTCATCTCTCTTAATTTTGTTCTTAATTGGGTCAATTGATTGCGTCTTTCAATGCCCAATCGCCCCTCAATATTACGGGGGTCATCGTCGTGGCTGAGGTGTAAAACCTTTACTTTTTGAGTGCGTTGGGACGGTTCAAATATTGCCTCTTTTGAGGTGAACTTGTTGTATAAATAAGCGCCGCTCGGACGCTTCACGGAATATTGGTGTGCTTCAATTGATTCAGGTGCGATATAGAACCCATTTGACATCTTTTGCTGGGGTGCTTGGCTTTGAAGTAAGCCGTTACTTTGCGATCAATGATAGAGCCTGCTTAAACTCGACTGTTTTTTGCAAGAACAGGGATAAAACCAGCTAGCTGCAAGGCTTTTAGTTTCAGGAATAGTCTCAAATGGGTTCTATACAAGAGGGCAATCGAATTTGGCTGAACTACGAGCTAAGTTACAAATTTTATAGATCGATGGTCAGAATTTTTTTCTTGCTTTTTTTGTCGCTCAACACGACTGTATTGTAGGGTGATGTATCCGTTCCCGGCGGAATTGGCAGCCAAAAACTGGGGTTTTTATGATCGAGTTCGCCTAAATCAATGCTTTTCTTTATATCGCCATCTGTTGCCAAATAAGCGGTAAGTTCGCCTTTATAATCTTCAATTAAAAAGTCACTAAAGACAACGACTTTCCCACCATCAGGATTTATACCAAGGATGACCTGACCGCTGAAAGTTGCGCCTTTTTGTTCTTCATCAACCGTTGCCATTATGATTTCCGAGGGGTCTTGACCGGACATATCTGCCATAAACTTTTTCCTGGGCGAATTCTCAACAATTGAAAATGATTTTACAAGAGCGCTATGGGCAAGCGCAAAACTCTCAGGACGTATTTCTGCATCGGTCTTGCAAATGTATAGCCAAGTTACTTCTGGTTCAAACCCACATTTCTTTGGTATCGCTCCACCTCATTGCCTTCCAGCTCCAACATTAAAGCAGGAGCTAGAACAAGACACTAGCAACCTAACCCACCGAAAGAGAATAAGCGGGAGTAGGTGACAATGGCACTTGATTGTGATTGCGCTGGCTGGCAGATCAGGAATCAACATTTGGTCGAGATTGAGATCGCGCACTCAAGGAAACAGATTGCGATCGCCATTTCAACCAGCTGCTGCCGTTTTCCAATGCCAAAGCTCTGCCCTTTTTTCGCGGGAAATCTTTGCCCAAATTGCCTTCTTCGCCTGCTGACACAAATCTCGGAGCATCCCAAATGCCGCAGTAGCCAGCTCAGCACAATTCGCATTCTCCAGGAACTCCGCAAAGCCTACAACATCCTCCTGGCTAAGTCCTCCCATGTCCACCTCATCAATAGATTGGGAAGTATTTTGGTAGTCACTGGAGTTGTTTATATACTCTTTATTACCGGGCGTGACTACCGTATCACAACTTGATACTTTATCTAGTTCCGCCTGCCTCGCTGCCTCATCTCGTGCCAGCCACACAGCAAATACCTCATCGCGTCCGTCTGTTGGCTCTTTAAACCCATAGACTCGTTGTTGTTCCCCTCGTGAGCCTTCCTTGTAGAGAAAGGTTAATCGCAGTCCGAGCTTACCCAGTAGTTTCTGCGCGATTGTTATTGGCGAATCTATCTCGTTAATACTGATGCCCAACGCACTTTTAATATTCCATCTATATTGAATCGCGTTCTTAGCTATCTCCTGAAGGTCTTCGTCCTCATTCTTAAACTGCCGCTCGGTATCTAACAAGCGCAATATACCCAGCCTTTCCAAAGATAAGGCTCGAACGGGCGCAGAGAGCAGTGATTTATTTAGATCCGGTATCCACGCCTTGCCCTCTCCCTGCTCTTTAATGGTATCCAGCCGTTTCTTATCCCTAGCTGGAAGATA
>NZ_JAMPKJ010000140.1 GCF_039962115.1 Funiculus sociatus GB2-C1
AGTTTTGCCAAGAAATTGTTGCTGAATTAATGAAAATTAGACGCAATAAACTGCCCTTTTTTCAGAGAGGTTTGAGGGCTATGTCCTTGATTTTATTAGGTTTTTGACGGGGTTGTCACCCCGTCAGCTCGTCCCTATGACTCTGATTACCCCGTAGTTTGTTTGGATGAAACCAGTAAGCAATTAGTCAAACAAACCCGAATTCCACTTCCGGTAAAACCTGGTCATCCTCAATATTATGACTATGAATATGAACGAAATGGAGGCAAGTAACCTCTTTATGTTGTCTGAACCCTTAGCTGGATGGAGGCATGTTGAGGTAACTGAGCGACGCACTAAAAAAGATTATGCCCAAATCCTCAAATATTTAGTAGATGAGCGCTATCCTCATGCCAAGGTGATTAGTGTGGTTCAAGATAATCTTAATACTCATGTCAAAAGTGCTGTCTATGAAGCTTTCCCTCCACAAGAAGCTAAACGCCTTCTGGATAAATTAGAGTTTCACTATACTCCCAAACATGGCAGTTGGCTGAATATCGCCGAAATTGAATTGTCAGTTGTGTCTGGTCAATGTCTCGACCAACGCATTCCTGACCAGGAAAGTTTGAAGCAGGCTTTGGCAGCCTGGGAAGCTGAACGTAACGCCAGAGCCACTAAAGTTAACTGGCGTTTTACTACCAAAGATGCTCGCATTAAGCTCAAGCGTCTTTATCCATGTATTGAAGATTAATGATTCGGTTTTTTTTTGCTTGACTGTTCAGCCAGATCGTTTTCAATTATAATACTCAGACCTGTTCAACTAGTCAAGACTGCCTTGACAGCCCACTAGCAGCGATCGCTCTTTGGAATCTTTGGCATGGCACCATAGTTTTAACGATAGAGCCATAATTACAGACAATGAAGTAGATCCCAACTGTAGGATGGCAATGCAAAATTAAGGAAGGTTTCTCCTTTCTACAGTGCTTACTATTGCAAAAAACAAAAAGTCTTGCTTCCGATGCTCGCTCATCGCTAATTAAATTGACCCTAAATATAACGTGAGTTCGGGTTAAGCTGGAAGCAAGAGATTGTAATCGATTGCGATCGACGGTTTCTTTGGCTGATGGCAGTAGGTAATTCCCTCCAGCCAAAATGTTGACAAAACAATTGACCGGAGAACGATGCCGAGAATGCTGATTTGAGAAATGTTTTTCAACCGGTCGATGATACTTTCAAGAATCGAGCGCTTTGTGAGCATCAGACGGTCATTGAGCGACATCGATCGCTGTTTCATGTTGCGCTTGAGCTTAGTCACCAGTTGAATGCCTGCGGTTTTGAGCAACTGTGTAGCGAGCTGTTGTGAGATATACCCTTTGTCGGCAAACACTCTCCCAAACAATTGCTGCAACAGCTTTGGCACTGGGGTACGGTCATCGGTGTTGCCTGGAGTCAGAATGATGTTGAGCAGTTCACCCCAGTCATTGACCACCAGATGCAGCTTGAAGCCAAAGAACCAATCGACCGAGGTTTTGCCTCGTGCTGCGAGGTTCTCAAACACTTTGTATTGGTTGATGCGACGGTTATGGCAGACTTTTAGCGCCGTGGAATCCATAAAACTGATGCCGCTATACGTGCCAAAACACGAGCGCTTTCTAAGCACACATGGGCACGAGCGTACTCGGTATCCATTCGACAAAGCGTTGCTAGCTCACCAACCCTGGAAACGCATTTGCCCACTCGGGTTGCACTTTCTGTTGATAATACGTTTTGAAATTGCTTCTTCACGACTGGTGAAATCTAATTAGAATCGTCATAATTTCACTCAAACTCAAACTACGTGGTCGATTGCGAAAGTGCAAGCCAAATCCCAAAAGCTGCTGCTTCCATTGCGGCTCAAAGGTTTTGCACAAATCATCTACAAAGCAGAACAGTTCTTCTAGACTAAGCATGAGGGCAAACAGGGCATGAAGTTTTTGCATTTTCAGCCTATCGGGTTTGCCCCTCTCTTGTCTCAATCCTTATCCCGAACTCACGTTAAATATACAAGATGAGTGCAGACTAGCAGAAATAAGTAAGTAGCTTACAAGCAGTTAAATGCCTCAAGCCTAAAGAGCTTTTGGCTTCTGCAAAGCAACACTAAATGCATTCAAAAAATTGGTAGTGCTACATAAGTAATGATGCATTGTAGTGATGGATAAAGTACCAGATAGCACCAATGTGGTTCTCCAACGATTTTGAAAAGGACAAGGTTTTTCGGACTAGGCGAGATACCCGTTGCCTCAACGTATTGTTGAATCGCTCAATGTAGCTGGTTTTTCCAGTTTCTTTACCAACGGCTCG
>NZ_JAMPKJ010000141.1 GCF_039962115.1 Funiculus sociatus GB2-C1
CAGGAATTAATCCCTAAACTTTGGAAGGATGCTTGTGTTGTTATGGATAATGCCAAAATCCATCAAGGAGAGATGGTAAGAGAATTTATAGAAAAAGCCGGAGCAAAACTCCTGTATTTATCTCCTTACTCTCCTGAGTTTTCCCCAATTGAGAATTTTTGGTCAAAAGTTAAATCTATCTTGAGAAAGACAGCAGCAAGAACATATAAAGATTTAATTGATGCCATTGCCAACGCCATGCTTGAGGTGACTCAGGAAAATATCCGTAACTGGTTTACTCGTTGTTGTTACTGTACCTCATGAGTGCGAGAATTGCTATAATTAATTTGACTAGTCAGCAAGTATTGGCAATAGTTAAGTTTAGTAAATTTCATTATTTTCTTATGATTCTGATGCCCTACACTCCTATTTTCTCATAAAATGTTAAAGACATCCTCACGCTATCAATTACTATTACTAATTTGAGTAAGAGCCTCTTTGGCGGTTTACTGTAAATAATACATCCGTACTATTAAATGGCGCTCGCAATGCCAGTTGCGTAAGTCCTGATGTCGTCAAGAACGGCAAAATCCATAACGGTAAACAGAACTTTAGATGCCGTGAGTGTGGTAGACAGTTTGTGCAAGACCCCCAGAACAAAATCATTGACCAGGCGACCAAAACCTTAATCGATAAACTGCTGTTGGAGAAGATTCCCTCTTCTAGGATTGCCAGAGTTGCTGGTGTTTCAGAGCCTTGGCTTCAAAATTATGTCAATGCAAAATATCAGAACGTACCCCGTCAAGTGAAAGTACGGGCTAAAAAAAGGGGCGTTTAACCATTCAGTGTGATCAGATGTGGTCGTTTGTGGGGAGCATTGGCAACAAGCAGTGGATTTGGCTAGCACTCGACGTAGAAACACGAGAAATTGTTGGGGTGTATGTAGGCCAAAGGAGTCGAGATGGTGCACAAGGCTTATGGGAGGCGTTGCCAGCAGTGTATCGATGCGCGGTTGCTTACACCGATTTTTGGTCAGCTCATGATCAGATATTTCCAAGTAAGCGACATCAAAGTGTGGGTAAAGACAGTGGCAAGACCAGTTATATTGAGCGGTTTAACTGCACTTTGCGAAGCTCGAGTATCGCGATTAGTCAGGAAAACGTTATCGTTTTCTAAGAAGTTAGAGAACCATATCGGGGCAATTTGGTACTTCGTTCACCACTACAATGCATCCTTACCTGTTTAGCACTACCTATCGATGTATCGTAACGGTGGAATAGAATCGATGTTGGAAATCAAGAAATCATCTGGGGAGTGCGTAAGATTCCACAATGGGCAGAAAATGCGCTGTTGAAGCGATTAGAGGAGCCAGAACAAGGGTTTGGCACTTATGGCCTGCTTAAAAAGAGCGATCGCAACGCATATTTGTAAGAATATCAAGTTTTTTCTAATTGACTAAATCGGATTGCCGAATGCAACAAATTTTCGACCCTATTAGGCACAAGAACGTAAAAGCTAAAGTAAAAGAGGCGATTAAATTAGAGTTTAACCATTGCTGTGCCTACTGTGGTTCCAAGTCTAAACGCCTAACCCTAGACCATGTACTAGCTTCTTCAAAAGGCGGTGTCAATTCATGGTTCAACCTAGTGCCAGCCTGTGCCAAATGCAACAGTAGCAAAGGTTCTAAAAATCTAACAGACTGGTACACAGTCTCGCTGCCTTGTTACAGAAAGGAGCGGTTGCAGCGAATTTTAAACAGATATAGCGTCAAGTCGGGGACGTTTCTGCCCAATCGCTTGAAGGGATTTGCCTATTTTGGGTAAGCGATTGGGAGCAGCGATTCTCTTCAATTTCTTGCTAACCGTGCCAAGTGTAACAGGGCAGTTAGAAGATAGCAGTACAACAAGGCAGTCAGCAAGTGAAGTCTTACAAGGATAGAAAGAACGGATACAGTCCAGCAGCTTGAAATTCCCACTACGATAGTAGTGCGTTACTACCTGCAATACGTGCGTAACAGACTGGTATAGCAACCGCCAGGGTAGTTAGGACGCTAGGTGCAGAACATACTCCATCGCATCGCGTAGACAATCAAACTGAGCGAGTTGCTTGCGAATCCGACTTTTGAGCCAAGACCAGCATTGCTCAATCTTATTGAAGTCTGGTG
>NZ_JAMPKJ010000142.1 GCF_039962115.1 Funiculus sociatus GB2-C1
AAGAAATCAGCTATATCCATTGGATGACTAAGTTAACCCAATGTTAACTAAAAGTTTTCAGATAAGAAGAGTATATCTAATTATGTAAAGTTTTGTATCGTGATTCAACATTTATGCATTTGGAACAGATTAGTCATGATAAAATCCTGAGGGGGCGACATGAAAACTAAAACGTTGATAAAATCAGCTTCATAGCCCTCATACCTCGTAAATAATGCTCTGGTTTATTGCGATTTAATCTCATTAAATCTTCAACGATACCCCAAGAATTATCTAAGAAACTGGCCCAAGTTTGGCTATATAAACCAACATAAAAACTGCGATGTCTTCTGGTTGCTCGTCCAGATTCTTTGACTCTAGCAATATATTTTTGTACACCAGTACGCTTAACTTGTTGTCCTTGAAAGGTCGCCATGCTATAAGCGAAAGATATTATTAATACCAGAAATATCAAGCGCTGACCAGAAACCTTAGTATCTTCTAATTTATAGCCTCCACTTTTAAAGTCTCGGAACATTTTCTCAATGCTAAAACGTTTTTTATAAGCATTTATAGCCGACGTCAGGTTAGTTAAATTAGTTAAAATAAACCATCCTTCTTCTGGTGAAGCTCCTTTGCTTAAGTAACGCCAGCCTGAATGGTGCGCGTTTTAGAGGCGCAGATTTGCAGGGAGCGATTCTGATTGGGGCAAAACTGGTAGGGGCTGACTTCAGCGAACTGAAGCACGCTCCCGCTTATCTTGATCGAGCGGATTTGACCGATACGGGGATTACGGGATTTCGCGATGCACGGCTTTGCAACGCCACCATGACAAATGGTGCAATTTCTAAACAGGGTTGCTTTTGGCCTTCCTACGATTTGAAGAAAGCAGCACAAGCTCAGGATTGGCGCTGGATGGATTCGGCAACCAGTTATCTATTTAAAGAGGCGGTGATTCCTGGGGATGCCAAGGCGCTTGAGCAGACTGTAGACGAGATTACACCCGAACAAATCCGGGAGATGCCTTGCAAACATCTCAAAACTCTAGATCAACTTTGGCGACAAGCAAGCGGCGATCGCTTTGGGTTCGGCATTCAGCGGCGAATTTGGGAAAGTTCTCCAGTGAATCGAGATTACACCAAGTTCGGAGAAGCTGTGGGATGGAAGCAAAACGGAACTTGGCTTAAATTTAATGATTTAAAGGCTAAAGAGTCCGCTTCTAATGGCAGTGTTCTTCCCATCGGTCATTTTCCCTGGCACTCTTGGCAAGTTCTGGAACCTACTAAAACCGAGCCTACTCGCTTTCGCCGCGTGGGATTTGGGGAATGGATGGCACACTTGAAAGCTTGTAAAATTTGACCGAGCTGCCGTCTCAGTGGAATAACAAGGTGCAATCACCTTAGCATTGCTTACCGTAGGTATCGCGTTCCAGTTAATCTCAAATGCCTTCAAGTTATTTTCCCATGACCAACAGCTGCTAATGGTTGTGAAATTCCCAAAATTACTCTTGCCAATCCGGAGTCGTTATGAGTATGATTTATATAGCGTAGTCATTACGAGTTTGACTTAGAAAAGGTTAAGTAGGGCGTGCTGAATAACGAGAAAAAAGCGGCGCTAATTAGGTTGGTGAGCGCTGCTTAGCTGGTCAAATGCCAGAAAAACCGGTAAAATCGCTCAAAACCCGTGCATCCCCC